>CAXTDD010000268.1:0-356 GCA_964242955.1 uncultured Rubrobacteraceae bacterium
GTCCCGCTCTCGACGCCCGCGCTCGCGCCGCTGGCGGTGGCGCTCGGGCTGGCCCTGGGCGTCATGGTCGGGGCCCTGCCGGGGGACGCGGTGGTGCCGGCCGTCACGAACGATACCGTTCCGACGCGGGGGATGGTCCTCGCCATCGCGCTGCTGGTGCTCGCATCGGGCGTGCTGCACCTGGTCTTCCGGGGACGGTCGGAGACGGAGGATGCCGGAACGGATCCTCTCCTGCCGGCGGTTCCGCCGCTGGTGGGGAAACTGTTGTTACCAGGGGTCTTGTTGCTCGTGCTGGCGCGGGGGTACGTCGGGCCGGACTTGCACGACTGGCCGTTCATCCGGGGGGTCGACCGCTA
>CAXTDD010000268.1:366-3233 GCA_964242955.1 uncultured Rubrobacteraceae bacterium
CAGCCCCCCCCCCCCCGACCACTACTCGCACGCGGTGATGGCAAACCGGATGATGGAGGCGGGGCGGATCGAGCCGTATCTGATCTACCCCCCGGGGTTTCACACGCTCACGGCCTCCATCTCGCGGCTCACCGGCCTCGACCCGTTGGAGATCTTCCCCGTCCTCGGCCCCGCCCTGCTCCTCCTCCCGGCCCTCGCCCTCTACACCCTCGGAAGCCGCCTCTGGGGCTGGGGCTACGGGGTCGCCGCGGCGTTCTTTTCCGTCTTGCTCGGCGGCACCTACTTCTACTTCAACGACGCGATGTACCCGAACCTGGTGACCTCCCAGTTCTTGCTGGTGATGGCGCTCGCCTCGCTGGTGGTGACGTACCGCTCACCCTCGGTCCGCAGCGGCATCTCGCTGGCGATCCTGGGCTCCGCCGTCGTCCTCTACCACCCCGTGGCGAGCATGTACCTGGCGGGCCTGCTCGCCCTCGTCGGGCTGTACTTCGCCCTGCCGCTGCTCTTCCGAGACCGGCGCAGGGGCCTCGCCCTGACCCTCTCGCTGGTGCTGCTGGGCGTCCTCTCCGTCGCCGGCGCCTGGCACACCTACGGTTTCGGGGCTGAGGTCTCCCAGCTCTTCGGTGGCCCCGGCGGGGGCACGACCGGCGAGGCCGTCGGGATGGCGGTGAACACCCAGGCCATCTACGCTGAGGGTTTCCTCGTCGGTACGATGGTCTCCCAGCCCGTCGCCTGGCTCGGCCTGCTCGGCGTCTTCCTGCTGGTCGTCGGGGTAAAGGACCACAGCGGCGTTCCGGTGGCGCTGGCCCACCTGACCGTGTTCTTCTGGGCGGCGCTGCTCTTCGCCGGCAGCCGGCTCTCGGTGACGGGTTTCCCGCAGCGCTTCGGCCGCGACCTGGGCGTCCCGCTCGCCCTGCTCGCCGCCCTCGCCCTCTTCGCCGTGCTGAGGTCCCTGAGTCCCGGAAGACGGATGCCGGCCGTCTTCATGGCCTCCGTCGTGGCGCTGCTCTCGGTGGCGCTCGTCGGGGCCGGGGCGGTGCAGAGCCTCCGGTGGTCGGGCGGGCCGAGCATCCAGATGACCATGACGCCCGCCATAGCGGAGGCGGGGGCGTGGCTCGAGAGGCACAACGAAGGCGGAAACATAATGGTCAGTCCCCACACCAACCAGGTGCCGAGCCGCATGATGCTCGCGATGGGCGACTACTCGGCGCTCCAGTCGTTCGAGTACGGCCAGATCCTGCGCCCCAGGGACCTCCCCCCCACCGGTCCCGGACCCCTGATGGACGTCCTGCGTACCCTGACGAACCCGGCCTCGGAGCAGGCCGCGACCGCCCTCAAAGAGCACGACGTCCGCTACGTGGTGCTCTACAAGAACATGCCAGACAGGCCCACCGCCGAGTACTGGCGCCTCTTCGTGGCCCACCCCGAACTCTACCCCGTTGTCTTCGATAACCGGGACGTGCTTGTTGTAGGTGTCAGCGGTCAGCCTTCAGCTTTCAGCCAGAGCAGCAAGACGCGACCGTTCTCGTAGGTGACCCCGGACAAATGGCGGCACGTTTTCGCCGCGGGGAACGAGTACCAGGGTCCGGAAGCCGACCGCCTGTATAATTCCCCGCGCGGTTGGCAGCCGCGGTCCCGACAGCGATCCCGGGCAAGGGATGGGTTACCCCAAGGAGACAGGAAAGAGGGAAGGTGTGGTGTTCGTGCTGCTCGTCTACGCCGCGAGCCGCCTGATCTACCTCGCGGCCGGGTCCCTGTTCGCGAGCGTGCTGCCGATCTCGCGCTTCCAGGCGTTTACGGCCGACGTGCCGTTCGGCAGGATGAGCCTGTGGTCGCATTGGGACGGGGAGCATTACGTGGCGCTCGCGGCGGGCGGGTACCTGCAGCCGCCGGAGAACGTCTCGCCGGCCTTCTTTCCGCTCTACCCGCTCATGATGAGGTCTTTCGCCGAGTTGTTCGGCGGGCCCGTCACGTGGGGGGCGCTCTCGGTGTGGGGGGCCCTGATCTCGCTCACAGCACTCCCCTTCGCCCTCTTTTTCGTCTACCGCATCGCCGAGGACGGCTGGGACGCGGGCGTGGCCCGCGGCACGGTTTTGGCCCTGGCTTTCTTCCCGACGACCTTCTTCTTCCACGCGGCCTACACGGAGAGCCTCTTTTTGGCCCTCGCGGCGGGCTCGCTGTGGGCGGCCAGGGTTAGGAGGGATCTTCTGCTGGCCTGCCTCTTCGCGGGCCTCGCGACGGCCACCCGCAACGTCGGGATCTTCCTCCTGGCGCCCCTGGCCTTCGAGTGGTTCAGGAACAGGGACCACTACCGCTGGCAAGGCCTCTACCTGGCGCTCGCGCCGTCCGGCCTCGTCCTCTACGCCGTCTACCTCTGGCTGCGTTTCGGGAAACCGCTGCTCTTCTACACGGACCAGGCGAAGTGGGGCCGCCAGGCCGCCGGACCCGTGGAGACCGTCGTCGAAGCCTGGCGGTCCGCCGCGGAGGGCGCGGGGCGCCTCCTGGACCCGCGGCTGTGGTCCGACCCATCCCTGCCGGGCCTGGCGAACCACGTGGCCGAGGCCAACAACCTCTACAACCTCCTCTTCTTCCTGTTCGCCGTGGCGATCCTGCTCGCCGGCCTGCGCGACCTCCCGCCGGACCTCTCCCTCTACGCCTTCCTGCTCGTGCTGCCAGCCGCCCTCTTCGGAACCCCCCAGAGCCCCCTGATGGGCGCCCCGCGCTACATCCTGGTCGCCTTCCCCCTCTTCATCGTGCTCGGCCTGCTCTCGAGAAACCGTCCCATCTTCATCGCGGGGCTGGCCATGAGTGCGGCCGTCTCCCTCGTCTTCTGCGCCCTCTTCGTGAGCTGGCGGTTCGTGGCGTAG
>CAXTDD010000268.1:3333-4845 GCA_964242955.1 uncultured Rubrobacteraceae bacterium
GACCAGGCGCCCGCCAGGTGCATCAAGAGCCCGTTCTGGAGCCGCTCGCGGATCTCCAAGTGCGCGGGGTCCTCGTAGAGGTTGGTGAACTCGCCGGGGTCGGAGCGGAGGTCGTAGAGCTCTCCCCCTGCCTCGTCGGCGCGGGAGGTGGCGCCGGCGGCGGTGCCGGGCGTGTAGGTTACGAGCTTCCAGCCGGGCTCGCGCCAGGCGTAGGCTGGGGCCTGTTCGCGCGGCTCGTAGCCGGTGCCGTGGAACTCGGTGAAGGTGCCCGAGCGGGTCGGCCCGGCGAGCAGGCTCCGTCCCGGCAGTTCGGGCGGCTTGGACCCACCCGCTACGGAGAGGAGCGTCGGGAGCACGTCGACGAGCTCGGCGGGGCGATCGTCGGTGGTGCCGCGCAGGCGTTCCGGGACGCCTGATCCCGCCAGGATCATGGGCACCCGCACGCTCGGGTCGTAGAGGCAATACTTGGAGAAGCGGTGCCGGTCACCAAGCATCTCGCCGTGGTCGGAGACGAAGACGACGAAGGTGTCCTCCAGCTCGCCCGCCTCTTCGAGTTTCTCTAGAAGCCTGCCGAACTGCTCGTCGGCGTAGGTGCAGAGGGCGTAGTAGCGCAGCGTGGTCCTGCGGCGCTCCTCGGGCGTGGTGGAGGCGAGCCATTCCTCCCACTGCCACGGCTCTGCGTGGCCGGAGAGGTCTGCCCCCGCGGGCGGTTCGGCCGGGTCCGGCATGTCGCCCAGATCGTAGAGGTCCTCGTAGCCGGGGGGGACGTTGAAGGAGGCGTGCGGGAAGTCGAAGGAGAGGTAGAGGAAGAACGGTCGGTCCACGTCCCTGTCGTTCTCTAGGAAGCTTATGGCCTCGTCTGTGAGCCAGGCCTCGGTGTGCTTGTCTGGGGGGACGGAGCTCGTGAGGCCTTTGTAGCCGGGGATGGTCTCACCGGAGCCGAAGGGGCGGCGCTCGGCCTCTAGGGCGGCGAAGGCTTCGGGCAACTCGTCGCCCATCTGGACCGCGCCGGGCTCGACGCGGCCCGGCTCGTCGGTGTTGCGCATCGCCCGGGTCTCGAATCCCCGCCTGGATGTCTCCACCCCAGAGTTCGGGGCGAGTCTGTCCCCCATGTACCAGTGGGTCTTGCCGAAGCCGGCGGTCTGGTAGCCGGCGTCGAGCAGGCGCTGGGCGAGGACGGGGGCCGGGAGTTCTTCGTCGCGCGGGATCATCTGCGCGTTGTGCCTGATGCCGACCTGCGAGGGATACAAACCCGTCATCATCGAGTAGCGGCTCGGCACGCACATCGGGGCGTTGCAGGCTGCCTGCGTGAACCGGACGCCCCGCCCCGCGAGCCGGTCGAGGTTGGGCGTCTTTACCAGCGGGTCGACGCTGCCCATGGCGTCGAAGCGGTGCTGGTCGGTCATCAAGAACAGTATGTTCGGCCCTCGGGAAGCCCGGTTCTCCTCTCCCCCGCAGCCGGCGAGGCCCACGGCGCAGGCCCCGGCGAGCAGGCCGCCGGAGGCCTTCAGG
>CAXTDD010000269.1:0-4809 GCA_964242955.1 uncultured Rubrobacteraceae bacterium
GGCTCATCTCCGAGAAGGAGAAGGAGATCACGGCCTACCACGAGGCCGGGCACGCCGTCGTCGGCGCACTCCTGCCCAAGGCGGACCCCGTGCACAAGATCTCGATCATCCCCCGCGGCCAGGCGCTCGGCATCACCATGAGCCTGCCGACCGAAGACCGCTTCATGATGAGCCGCGGCGAGCTCATGGCCCAGCTCGCGATGATGCTCGGCGGACGGGCGGCCGAGAGGGTCACCTTCGACGAGATAACCACCGGCGCCTCCAACGACCTCGAACGCGTGACGCAGACCGCGCGCCAGATGGTCACGAGGTTCGGCATGAGCGAGAAGCTGGGCCCGATGGCATTGGGCCACCAGCAGGGGCAGGTCTTCATGGGGCGGGACTTCAACAACCAGCCCGACTACTCGGACGAGATCGCCTTCCAGATAGACAAGGAGATCCGGCGCATCGTGGACGAGTCTTACGACACGGCCGAGGACCTATTGGTCCGCAACCGCGAGCTCGTCAACAGGCTCTCGGAGGACCTGATCGAGTACGAGACCGTCGACGCCAGGCACCTGATGCGCCTGGTCGAGGAGTACGCCGTGGACCGCGTCTCGCCCAACGGCGCCATCCCGGACGCCGACGGCCACAGCGGAAACCGCTACCTGGACTAGGTGGACCCCAGCGCAACGCACCGGAGCGACACCGCCGGGGCCGGGAACCCAATACAGGGTCCCGGCCCCGTCCTCTTCGGCATCCTGAACGTCACCCCCGACTCCTTCTCCGACGGTGGCGATTTCCCGGACCCCGAAACCGCCGCCCGCCACGCCTCATCCATGCTCGACGAGGGCGCCCACGTAATAGATGTCGGCGGCGAATCGACCCGTCCGGGCTCCGACCCCGTCTCCGCAGACGAAGAGGTGCGCCGGGTCGTCCCGGTCGTCGAGAAGATACTGGCTTCCCGTCCCGGCGCCGTAGTCTCCGTAGACACCTACCGCGCCGACACCGCCGAAGCCGCCCTCGAAGCGGGGGCCGGCATCATCAACGACGTCACCGCGCTGCGGGGCGACCCGCGCATGGCCGCTCTCGCGGCCGAGGCCGGCTGTCCCGTCGTGCTGATGCACATGCTCGGTGAGCCGAAGACCATGCAGAGAGAACCCCGCTACGACGACGTGGTGCGGGAGGTCGGGGACTTTCTCCGGGAGCGCGCCGAGCACGCCGTTGCTGCCGGTGTGCGGCCGGAGAACATCGCGCTCGACCCGGGCATCGGCTTCGGCAAGACGCTGGAGCACAACCTGACGCTGCTGCGGCATCTGGACGAGATCGTGGCCCTCGGCTTCCCGGTGCTGGTGGGCGCGTCGCGCAAGAAGTTCCTGGGGACGATCACGGACACAGAAGAGGCGAAGGACCGCGTCTTCGGCACCGTCGCCACCACGGTCCTCGGCTACGAGAACGGCGCCACCCTCTTCCGCGTGCACGACGTCCGCGCCAACCGCGAGGCCCTCGCCGTCGCCGAGGCCATCCGGACGGTCTAGTATCTCCGGGGCCGGACCGAACGCGCTAGACTGACCCCGTTCGCGGGGACGCCAGGGAGGTTTTGCCGAAGTGTTCGAGCGGTTCACGGAGCGGGCTCGCCAGGTAATCGTGTCGGCCCGGCACGAAGCCTCGCGTCTCCGGCACGATTACGTCGGCACCGAACACCTGCTCTCGAAGGTGGGCGTGACCCTACCCAACGAATTCCCGTCTATCGGGGAGATCACGGCCAGCGCGACGCGGCGAGGGACACCAGGGGACGATGCGAGCTCCGAATTTACAGTGGTCAGGATTTTCCGTCGTTGACCCGCGCCTTTGTCAGCCTGGGCAGCAACCTGGGCGACCGCCTCGGATACCTGCGGTCCGCCGTCGCCGCGCTCGGCAGGGGACCCGCGATGGAGTTCCGCGGCGTCTCCCAGACCTACAAGACGGAGCCGGTCGAGGTGGGCGAGGACCAGCCGGACTACCTGAACTGCGTGGTCGAGCTGCGGTGCGGCGTCCCGGCGGTTGAGTTGCTGCGCTACTGTCAGGGGATCGAGGCGGCCCTGGGCCGGGAGCGCAAGGGGGAGAAGGCTCCGCGCACGGTGGATATTGACGTGTTGCTCTTCGGGGACGAGGAGATCGAGGCACCTGACTTCGGGGTGCCGCATCGGGGGGTGACGCGGGCCTTCAACCTGCGTGGCCTCGCCGACCTCGATGCCGGCCTGCATATTCCGGGCCGCGGCGTGGTAAAGGACTTGCTGGCGTCGGCGCGCGTGGCGGGCGTACGGGAGTTCGGGGAGGGCATCTAGGGTGTTGATGGCGGTGGACATCGGGAACACGCAGACGGTGCTCGGCCTCTCCGACGGGGCGGAGGCGCTGGGACAGTGGCGGATCGCCACGGAGGCTCACCGGACGGCGGACGAGTTGGCGGTGGTCTTCTCGGCCCTACTGGAGTTGCGCGGCCTCCGGCTCGACGAGGTGGACGCCATGATCGTCTCCAGCGTCGTCCCGGCCCTCACCCGCTCGTACAAGGACCTGGCGTCTGACGCCTTCGACGTCCCGTTCTACGGCGTCACCTCGGAGATGGAGACCGGGCTCAAGAACCGCTACGACGACCCGGCGGCGGTCGGGGCCGACAGGATCGTCAACGCCGTCGCGACGGGCAAACACTACGGTTTCCCCGCGGTCATCGTGGACATCGGGACGGCCACCACCGTCGAGGCCGTGGACGCCGAAAGCAACTACCTGGGAGGCGCCATCCTCACCGGCCTCAACGTCGCCCTCGAAGCCCTCGTCGCCCGGACCGCCAAGCTCCCGAGCGTGGACCTCGAAGAGGCCCCAAAGAACGTCATCGCCACCAACACCCCGGACTCCCTGAGGAGCGGTTTCATCTACGGCTACGCCGGGGCCCTGGACGCCCTGATCCGGCGCTGCCGCGAAGAGATGAACGCCGAGAACACCCGCGTGATAGCCACCGGCGGCCCCGCCGGCGCCGTCGTCCCCTACTGCGAAGAGATCCAGACCTTCGACCCCGACCTCACGCTAAAGGGCTTGCGAATCCTCTACGAGATGAACAAGTAGGCTCCTCCCTGCGGTCGTCGCAGCACGCTTCGGCCTTGCGGCCTCCGCTTGTCAGCACGCTCCGGCTCCGCCTCCGCTCTCAGCACGGCGCTGCGCGCCTTTCAGCACGCGGCCTGACGGCCGCTTTCAGCTTTCTAGTCGTTGGATGACGGTCCTTTCACGGGTTTGCGAAGATAGGCGGCGAATCGACGGGTACCGAGGAGGTCTAGTGTGGCGGCGACGAGCAATAGCAGGGCGAAGATGATGAGCGCCACGACGTGCAACAGTTCCACCCCAGAGCCTTCTCTAGTCGATGAGCAGATTGTATCCGATGCCTCAATACTTGGGGGCCATCCTCCGTTCCGGGCCGCGCCGACCACCAAAAAAGCTGAAAGCGGAGGCGAAGCCGGAGCGTGCTGAAAGCGAGGGCCTGCCAAGGCCCGAGGCGTGCTGAAAGTGGAGGCCCTTAAGGCCGGAACGTGCTGATAGCGGAGGCCATAGGCCGGAGCGTGCTGGGTGGCGGTGGGCGGGCTCGGTAACCCCGTTGACAGCCTCTACCGCCACCCTTATAATCTCGCGGCTCATGACCGACAGGAACCAAGAACTCGTCACCCCGGAAGGTTTGGAGAAGCTTCAGCAGGAGCTCTCCTACCTCACGGACGTGCGACGCAAGGAGATCGCGGACCGCATCCGGCAGGCGCGGGAGTTCGGGGACATCTCCGAGAACTCCGAGTACGACGACGCGAAGGCCGAGCAGGGGCTTCTGGAGCGCAGGATCAGCGAGATCCAACGCCGCGTCCGCAACGCGACGGTGGTCGATCCCTCGCAGGCCGACACGGATTCCGTCGACCTCGGCACCCGCGTGACGTTGCGGGTCGTGGACGGCGGCCAAGAGCGCACGTTCCAGATCGTGGGCGCCAACGAGTCCGACCCCGGGAGCGGCAAACTCTCCCACGCCTCGCCCGTCGGCCGCGCCGTGCTCAGGCGCAAGGTGGGCGAGAAGGTCATGGTCTCCACGCCGCGCGGGGCCACGGAGTACGAGATCGTCAACGTCGAGGCCGCGAGCTAGCACCGCGGGATTCCCCGCCCCTCTTCCGCTGAGGTGTCTCTGATGGAGCGTAGCATGAACGGATTCCTCGTACCCGAATGGGCCCGCAGGGTGGCCGACTCATTGGGCGAAGGCCCGCACGTGGTCGTCACCGGCATAAGCCCCTCCGGCAACATCCACAACCTCCGCGAAGTCCTCGTCGCCGAAGCGGTGGCGAACGCCCTCAGAGAGAGGGGAGAAGAGGTCCGCTTCATCTTCCACGCCGACACGATAGACCCCCTGCGCAAGGTGGCCCCCGGCGTCCCGGCGAGCTTCGAGGAGTACTTCGGCCACAGCCTCTCCCGCATCCCCGACCCCGAGGGCTGCCACGCCTCCTACGCCGAGCACTTCCTCGCCCCCTTCGAGGAGGCGCTGCACGAGATGGACATGGACATCGAGGTCCTCCGTTCGCACGAACTCTACGAGACGGGCGTCTACACGGACGTCACGCGCGAGGCCATAGATCACACCGGCGAACTGCGCGACATCCTCCAGGAGGCCAGCGGCCGGCAGATGCCGGAGCACTGGTCGCCCTACCTGCCGCGCAGGACCTCGGGGCAACTGACCGGGGCCAGGGTCTTGGAACACCTGCCGGAGCAGCACGGCGTGATCTTCGCGGACGAGGACGGCTTCGAGGAGGCGGCGGACTACTCGAAGGGCGAGGG
>CAXTDD010000270.1:0-4792 GCA_964242955.1 uncultured Rubrobacteraceae bacterium
ACTTCTCGACGGCCCGCATGAGGCCGACGTTGCCCTCCTGGATCAGGTCCTCGAAGGGCAGGCCCATCCCACGGTACCGCTTGGCGACGCTCACGACGAGGCGCAGGTTCTTCTCGACCAGCTTCTTGCGGGCCCGGTCGTCCCCCGCCTCGGCGGCCTTGGAGAGGCTGATCTCCTCCTTGTGCGTGAGCAGATTGCCCTTGTCGATGCGCGCGAAGTACCCCGGTATGAGGTCCGGCGTCTCCGACGGCCGCTCCGACTGCCGCCCCCTCGTCTGTATTACCGCCATCGCGATCCTCCTCTGTCCCGTGTTTTAAAGCCAGCCTGCCGGCCCGCCTCCGTCCCGGGGACGACGCAAACCGCGCCGCGCCACAGGGGTCCCTCTCTTTGAACTCTCGGAAGGTGTGTTATCCGGAATTACAGGCTGTTCTTAGGAACTTGCCAAACTGGTATTTTACACACGAGGGCGCCGCTGTCAAGAGCGCGTGATACGACGGTCGCGCGTGGCCGGGTGAGAGTATATTAACGCGGGAATCATTTGTTCGGCTGTATCTCGGAGAGGAGTCGGGTGCGTTCTGGTTGTCTGGGGCTCGCGGTCAGGATAGGGGTCGTCTCGTTCGCCGCCACGCTGGCGGCCGTGAGCCTGGCCTTGATCGCCTCTTTCGCCGTCTCGGCGCTCGGCCAGCCATCCGGCGCCACCAACGTGGCCGGGCTCGTTATCGCCTGCGTGGCCGGCCTCTGCTTTTTTCTGGTGGGACGTACCATCTGGCGCGAGATGAAGGAGAAGGACCCGCACTCCGACGACTGAAGATAAAGGCTTCAGGCAACAGGTTTCAGGCTTCAGGCAATAGGCTTCAGGGAGGGTTTTTGGGACAGGTGGAGGCGTGCGGCCCCTTCTGTCGCGGGCACTGTAGCGGCGCGGCAGCCGACGGCGGAAAGAAAGCTTTTGGGGTTGTGGGTCGGGGGCGGCACGGAGATGCCGGCCTCCCGGGCCCGATTTCGCGCTCCGGGTGGCCGGCCCCACCCCTGAAGCCCTAGACCTGAAACCTGAAGCCTGAAGCCTGAAACCTACAAGTTCACGATACGCTCTCGAGCGTCCCTTCCCCGATGGGCGTGACCCGGCCGTAACCGCTTAGGGTGTCGCCGTAGAGCCTCCGCCAGTCTTCGGAGACATTGGGGTCCAGGCCGGCGATGTCGGCGGCGTCGAAGCTCTCGGAGAGGCGCGTTCCGTCGGGGCCGTAGACGCGGCCGGGGGTGGCGAAGCGGGCCTCGGGGTAGTCGCCGAGCTGGTTGGCGCTGGCGAGGTAAACGGCGTTGTCCAGGGCGCGGGCGGCGCAGGAGAGTTCGTACTGGGCGCCCCAAGGCTCGCGCCAGGCGGCCGGGGCCAGCACGAGGTCGGCCCCGCGCGTCGCGGCCTCCCGCGCGACCTCGGGGAAGCCGAGGTCCCAGCACACGGCCAGGGCGGTCCGTAAGCCCCCGGCCTCGACCACCGGCAGGACGGACCCGGCCGTGAAGACGTGGTGCTCCAGCGTGGTCCCGACGAGGTTGCGCTTGCGGTAGGTGGCGACGACCCCGTCGGGGCCCACGAGGTTGGCGCTGTCGCAGACGCCGCCGAGCGTGCCGGGAATCCCCTCCGGGAACCCGTAGGCGACGAAGACATCCAGCTCCCGGGCCAGGGAGACGAAGAAGCGGGCGCACGCGCCGCTCTCGGCATCCTCGGCGTGGCGGTGGACGGACCCGAGCGCGGAGTAGCCGCAGGTGAAGAGCTCGGGGAGGACCACCCACCGGAGCCCGGGTACGCGCGCCTTCGCGTTCCTGATCTCGCCCGCGGCGAGGAGGAGGTTGCCTTGCACGTCGCCCGGTTCGGGCGTCAGGTTCAGCGTCGCGACGGCAGCGGTGGGCGACGTCGAGCCGCCCGTAAAATCTGCCCGGATTACCTCGGCCAATCTCGCCTCCTCTCCAGGATACCGGCCCACGTATCGACCGTCTCCGGTATCCTAGTCGTCGGACGATGCCCGCCGCATCGGCCTCATGTCCGAGAATGGACCGCCCGGCGCGGGCGTTCGTTATCCCGAGGTAGCATGACGATCCCCGCCTCCGCGGGTACTATTGACCCTGACCACGAGATCTGACGTCAGGAGAGAGACGTGTGCGGAATCGTCGGCGTATATGGTGCGTTGGACCCGCGCGCCGCGACGCGGATGATGGGTCGCATCGCCCACCGCGGCCCGGACGACGACGGCCTCGTCGAGGTCGCCGGCAACACTTTGGGCCACAGGCGACTCTCGATCGTCGACGTCGACGGCGGCAAGCAGCCGCTCGCCACCCCAGGGAAGGGCCTGTACCTCGTCGGCAACGGCGAGGTCTACAACCACGAGGAGATCCGGCGCACCCTCAAAGACGGCGACCTGGACACCCGCTCGGACAACGAGGTCGCCCTACGCCTCGTCGCCGAACGCGGTCCCGACGCCCTCTCGGATCTGCTCGGCATGTACGCCTTTCTCGTGGCGGGCGAGGACGGCTCGTTCGTCGCCGCCCGCGACCCGGTCGGCATAAAGCCCCTCTACTGGGCCAAGCGGGACGGCCTCGTCCTCTTCGCCTCCGAGATGCGCGCCTTCGACGAGGAGTGGCAGCCGGCCGTCGAGTCCTTCCCGCCGGGCCACTACTGGACCCCCGAAGAGGGCCTCGTCCGCTTCGGGCGCGCCGTGCCGGAGAACGACGGCCTCGAACCGCTCGACGGTCCCTCCGAGCCCGGGGCGCCCATCCCGGACGCCATATTAGATGAGGTGCGCGACCGCTTGATCCGCACGGTCGGGCGGCAGATGATGGGCGACGTGCCGGTAGGCGTCTTTCTCTCCGGCGGCCTCGACTCGAGCCTCGTGGCCGCCATCGCCGCCGACTGGTACCGCGAGCGCGGCGAGAAACTCAAGACGTTCGCCGTGGGCCTGGAGGACTCGCCCGATCTGCTCGCCGCCCGCGCCGTCGCCGAGCACTTAGGCACCGAGCACCACGAGAGCGTCTACACGGCCGGGGACGCGCTGGAAGTCCTGCCCGAAGTCGTGAGGGTCATAGAGAGCTTCGACCCCTCGCTCGTCAGGAGCGCCGTCCCGAACTACATACTCGCCGAGTTCACGTCCAAGCACGTCAAGGTCGTGCTCACGGGCGAGGGCGCGGACGAGATCTTCGCCGGCTACGAGTACCTGGAGGACTTCAAGACCGAAGAAGACCTGCACGCAGAACTCGTCCGCACCATCGAGGGCCTGCACGACCTGAACCTCCAGAGGGCGGACCGCGTCACGATGGCCCACGGGCTAGAGGCCCGGGTGCCGTTCCTGGAGCTGGACATGATCTCGCTCGGGCTATCCCTCCCGGCCGGTTGGAAGCTCGCAGGCTCGGACCAGCCGGAGAAACGCCTCCTGCGCCAGGCCTTCGACGGATGGCTCCCGGACGACTTTCTCTGGCGCAAGAAGGCCCAGTTCGGCGACGGCTCGGGTGCCGCCTCCGTCCTCCAGGACCGCATGGAAGAGAGCGTCTCCGAAGGGGACTTCGAGCGCGAACGCCGCGGGGTGGACCCGCCCCTTCGCACCCGCGAAGAGGTAGCCTACTACCGCATCTTCGCCGAAGACTTAGGCGAGGTCCGCCCGGACCGCGTCATAAGCCGCTTCGCTACCGCCTGATCCGGCCCTCCGTAAGAAAAGAGCTCGTGTTGGCGCCGGTCCGAAGGTCGATCCTGCGCACCACGCACCCGTCGTCCCCGAGAAAGACCTCAACCGTCATCCCCGCTCCCTCCGGGGACTCCCGCAACACGTAGACGGCGTCGGGCACGGCGCCGACGGAGACCTCCCGGTCGCCCGTAGTCCGCCACCGGACCCACCCTGCCCGTCCGGCGAGGAACCCTACCACCCACGCGACGCGCCCGCGGAAGCCCAGATCCGGCCGCGCCAGCCGCGCGAGACGCCGGTTCTTCGCCTCCTCCAGAAACTCCCTGCGCCTCTCCCGCGCCTCGTACTCGAACCCGCCGTGCAAACCCCGCACCCCGCCTCCCATCGTCCATCTCCCCGGCCGCCGCATCCCACGCCGGATGTGCGCCAAAGATACTCGAATGGCCGGTTTTTGACACCGGTTGTTTTCGAGGTTTTTGCAGGGAAAACTAGCGCTTTTCGGACACCGGAATGACGGCCGCTGTGTGCGACGGTTTCGGGCGGCGACAAGGGCGTGACGGGTCGATAGGCTTGGCTTCTGTCGGGGTCAAGAATGGGGGTCGTTCAGCCACGGATTCGGCGATCGGGACGCCGACGCGGTCGTCGGCCTCTCGCTGCGGGCGTGGGCGCCGGTCTTCGCGTCCATCGGGCGGGTGCCGGGTTCCGAGGTCTTCGGGGTCTCCACCCGGAGGCCCGGTACGTCCGGCGGGGCGGCCTGTGCCGTCCCCGTCAGGGTGTCTTTACGGTGCCAGCCAACACCCGCAGGGGAACCCGCTCGGCCTCTCGGGCCGGCCGGGAGAGATAGAATTCCGAGTGGTACCAGCCGGTCTCTTCTTTGTCGCCGGGGTCGATGTCCGCTTCTGCCAACCGCCGAAGGACGTGCTCGCGCTCGCCGTCGCCCGCGAACCGGCGCTGCCGGAACGTCCGGGTCGTTAGTTTCTCGGTCGTCAACTCGTGACCGGCCAGAACCTCGGCGATGGGAGCGTAGTCCACCATACGAAGCGGTAGCGTGGCGACCCACGGCATATCCTCTCCGTCAAAGCAGGAGAGCAGGCGCTCGAAGGTGTTCTCCCAGACGTAGCCCACGCCGC
>CAXTDD010000271.1:0-4790 GCA_964242955.1 uncultured Rubrobacteraceae bacterium
CTCGCTCTTGGCCTGGTTGGCGGCCTCGGCGGCGGCGCGGGCGTCGCGCAGCGCGTCCTCGGCCCGCTTGCGCTCGGTGACGTCCTCGACCGTGCCCTCGTAGCCCGTAACCTCGCCGTCCGCACCGTGGATGGCGCGGGCGCTCCAGGAGAGCCAGATCTCCTCCCCGTCCCCGCGGCGCCCCAGGCTCTCCACCCCCGAGACGGCGCCTTTCGTCTTGACCCTCTGGAGCATCTCGTGGCGCTGTTCGTGGTGGACGTAGAGCTCCCGGCCGATGTGGGAGACCGACGAGATCATCTCGTTTGGGGAGTCGTAGCCGAAGATGCGGGCCATCGCGGGGTTGGCGATCGTGAGCCGGCCGCCGGCGGTCGACTGGTAGATACCGTCCGTGGCGTTCTCGAAGATCGAGCGGTACTTGTGCTCCGCCCGGCGGACGCTGCCGGCGAAGAGGTAGACGATGACGGCGAAGATCAAGAAGATCAGGACCGGCAGGTAGGAGGTCTCCGAGACGAGGCCGGCGGCCACGTAGACCGCGCTTATGACGGCGGCGACCACGAGGCCGGCCCAGGGCGCTATGAGGAAGCTCGCCACGAAGATGGGGAAGGCGAGCACGACGTAGGCGGCGCCCAGGGCCTCCTCGTTGAACAGGAGGAAGGGGCCGACGATCAGGAGCAGCATCGTCGCCACGCTGGCGGGCGTCACGTACCCGAGCCGGTTGGCGAGCAGCAAGAGCAGCAGGACGCCTATGGAGACGGCGTTGGGCAAATTGTAGACGTACTGCTCCTGAACCAGGTTGAAGGCGGCCACGCCGACGGCCGTGAGCGTCATGCCCCAAAGCAGGATGGCGAGTATCCGGCCCTTCTGGCGCAGGTCCGGGTCCCCGTTGTTTATCCGGAGCAGCCGGCTCACCGGACGCCCCCGAAGGTGTCGCGGTAGAGTGACAGCGCGGCGAGCCTGACGGCCTCTATGGCGAAGACGGGCGCGTAGAGGGACTTGCCGATCCAAAGCTCCGGATACCCGCGCCCGGGCGGTCCGTCGTGGTCGAGCAGGTAACCGGCGGCCCGGCGCAGCGGCTCCTCGGCCAGCGGCCTACCTGCCCGGTGGCACTGGATCAGGGCGAGCAGCACTAGCGAGGTCTCTTCGGTCGTCGGCGCGTACTGGCCCCAGGAGCCGTCGGGGCGCTGGTTGGCGAGCAGCCACTCCACAGTCGGGCCGAGCTCCTCGCGGGCGTGCTCGGCGAGGAGCGGGAGCGCCCTGGTGGTCGGGTAGTAGGCGGAGGCGTGCCACTTGTCCCGCCAGTAGGCGCCCCCCTGCCGGACGGAGAAGAGGTAGCCCAGGATCTTCTCCCTCACCCGAAGCCTGTGCTCCCGCGGGATGACGGGCAACGCCTCCAGGATGTGCAGGTTGGCGCTCACCGACGGGTTGCTCTCGTGGCGGTGCACGGAGAACCAGCGGTCCTGCTCGAACCCGAGCAGGGCCCCGCCGTCCACCTCGTACCCGGCCCGGTGCAGGACGAGCAATGTTATGGCCGTGTCGTCCGAGTCCACGAAGCCGCTCGTCGCCGAGAACCCCACGCCCCCGCGCCCGACGCTCTCCAGGAGGTGGCCGACGTGGGGCTTCAGCAGGCCCATGCTCTCCTCGAACAGCCCGCCGTGTTGCAGGTAGTAGAGCGTCCACGCCCGGACGAACACGTCGCACGGGTGGACGGCGGGGAGGCCTTGAGCGGGGACCGCCAGCAAACCGTCCAGATAGCCGGCGCTTTGCGGGTGCTTTTCGCGCCAGTTGGGGATCCTGCTCATAAGGTAGGCCGTCGCCGACGGGGAGCCGACCATCGAGCCGTTCTCCAGCAGCAGTCCGGCCGCCGCCTGCGCGTCGAGGTTGCGCCTGAAGGCCTCCAGGGAGAAGAGGGCCGTCGTGTGGGTCTCGAAGAGGCGGTCCAGGGGGAGGAGCGCCAGCTTCGCCCTGCGCTCCCGCTCGTAGCCGGCGAGGGCGTCGAAGGGGAGGTCGAGGCCGAGCTCCGACGCTTCTTCCAGGAGGGCCGGCAGGATCAGCTCGAAGCCGATGGTCCGGTCGGCGGCCCCGAGATCACCGGCGCTCTCGCGCAGGTAGCGCTCCCCGGCGACACGGGCCAGGTCCGCGCGGGCTTCTTCGAGGTGGGCGAGGGCCGCCACCACCGAGAGGGTGGTGAGCAGGCGGTCGTGCGCGTGGGGGACCTGGCTGCCCCAACTGCCGTCCGGGTGCTGGCGCCGAAGAGTGAGGTCGAGCAGGTGCGGGTAGGCGGGGGTGCCGCCGTCGGTCAGGCGCAGGGCCCACGAGGTGTCGTAGTCCGTCGGCTGTAGCGGGCGCCGGAGGCCGCGGTCCAGGATCCCGGCGGTGGCCGGGCGTGCGGCCGGGCCGATGCTTCCTGGGTGTCCGTTGTCGTCCGGGCGGTGTCCGACACTACGCCTACGTCGCTTCGTCACGGGTGACCGGTTCCCCTCCGTTCCCGACGCTCAAAAGCAGAATTGTACCTGTGCTTACGGCGGGATGCTCTCGCGATCGCTTGTATTCTTCCGTGAAGGGATCTACGCTTGCTCCTTTAGAGGAGTCCGGCCGGAACCGAGGTACAGAGATCCAGCGAACCCAAACGCGCGACCAGCCGTCCGGCCTGCCGGAGCTGCTCGACTGGCCCACGGGAAGGGTGGCCTCTTGGGTCCGGTCCCAACCGGAGCCCGTGGTGGTCGGGTGGCCCTCCAACGGGACCCGGCGCTGGTTTCTCGACCACCGGCGCGAGCACCCCGAGGGAGGGGATTACCTGAGCACGATCATCCGCCGCCAGGCCGAGCACCACAGGATGGTCCTGGCCCACGGCGCCGACGTGGTCCTCTCCCCAACCTTCGGAAGGCTTAACACCCAAAGGGGCGCCGAATACACCCGGTACGCCCTCGGAGGCCTGCTCCGGGTGGCCTCCGACGGGGTCTACCAGGAGCTGTTCCGCAGCGGGGTGCGTCTGCGGTTCTACGGGGAGTACAGGGAGGTGCTGGACGGGCCGGAATACCGGCCGATGGTCGAAGCTTGCGAGGAGATCACGGCCTCCACCGCGGACGGCGACGGCCCGCTCATCCTGCTCGGCCTCTTCGCCGACGCGCCTTACGGGACCATCGCCCGCCTCTCCGTCGAGCTGTTCCAGAAGACCGGCCGGGTGCCCGACCGCCGGGCCCTGATCGAAGCGTACTACGGCGTGCCCGTACCGGACCTGAGCTTCTACGTCGGCTTCGAGCAGCCCCAACTCTTCGACGTGCCGCTGCTGGCGACGGGCCTCGAAGACCTCTACTTCACCCTCAACCCCACCCCCGACCTCGACGAGCGGCAACTGCGTGGGATCCTCTACGACCACCTCGTCGCCCGCAGGACACCCGAGATAGAGTACGAAACCCTCTCCGAAGAGGCGAAGTCCAAACTCGCCGAAGGTATGAAGGGGCGCGGCACCGTCGGCCTCGGCCGCGTGGACCCGCTGACCGGCACCTGGCGCCCCGTGCTGCCCGCGTCGGACGGAACGGGCTGAGCTGTGCGGACCCTGCCGTACACCGGCCACCGCGGCCCGGCAACGACCCGCCGCCTGCAGGAGTTCCGGTTCAGGGCCGGAGAGCTTTGCAAAGAGGAAGGTCGGTAGGGCGGTTTGGAGCCGGAGGACGCGGGGCGGGATCGCGGGGCCGTCGTCACGGAGGTGGCGTTGGTCTTCGCCGCGATCTTCTGGGGCCTGAACTTCGCCGCGACCAAGTACGCCGCCGAGGCCATCCCGCCGCTCCTGCTCGTCGCGCTGCGGTTCTCGGTGGGGGGCGTGCTGCTCTTCGTCATCCTGCGCCTCCTGGAGCCCAAGAGCAGGCTCGCCGGACGCGACCTCTTGCCCATGGCGGCGCTCGGGTGCTTCGGGGTGGCGACGGCCCAGACGGGTTTCACCTTCGGTTTGAGCCTCACAAGTGCTGCGAGCACGGGCCTGATCTTCGCGACGGCCCCCGTCTGGGGGCTTCTGCTCGGCGCCGTGCTAGGCCTCGAACGTCCGACCATGAGAAACGTCCTCGGCGTCGGCCTCTCCATCGCCGGGGTCGCGTTCGTGGTCTCCGAAGGGTTCGGCGCGGGAGATAACAGCCTCCTCGGGGACGCCATCGTCCTGGTGGCCGCCGTGTGCGTCGGGGCCTACGCGGTACTCTCGATGCCGCTGCTGGAGCGCCACTCGCCGCTGGCCGTGGCGACCTACCCGGTGCTCTTCGGCACGCCCGTCCTCCTGCTGCTCTCTGCGCCGCAGCTCGCCGGCATGAGGTGGGGCGAGGTCGGGGCGGGGCCGCTGCTGGCGATACTGTACGCGGCCGTGTTCGCCACCGCGTTCGCGTTCACCGCGTGGCAGAGAGGCATCAGCCGCATCGGGGCGAACAGGGTGCTCGTGTACCAGTACCTCATCACCATCGTCGGCGTCGCCTCGGGCATCATCTTCTTCGGCGAGACCCTGGGATGGGCCAAGATCGTGGGCGGCATAATAATCCTTCTCGGCGTTTACCTGGCCCGCCGGTAGCCCTCCGCATCCGAAATTGCGGGGTGTTGATCCAAGGTACGGGCGTGTCTATTATGGCAAGCGTCGCGTCGCGGTCGTTGCGGCGTACAGGGGAAGAGGGGAGGGGCAACATGACCGGACGGTCCACCGCCGCGGGTGGCGGCAGCAGCGGTTTTATATACGTAACGGCGGGCGTGGCGGCGATCGGCGGGTTGCTGTTCGGCTACGACACCGGGATCATCTCCGGGGCGCTGCTGTTTAT
>CAXTDD010000272.1:0-4771 GCA_964242955.1 uncultured Rubrobacteraceae bacterium
GGCCCGCCCTCGCCTAAGAACTTCAAGGACGTGTTGGAACGGCTGACGTTCGTGCGCTCGCTTGGGCTTCCCGATGACGCCGGCTGTGGTGTCCACCACAGCCGCCTGTCCCGGCTCGCCAGGGAGGGCGCGAAGACGACGCCGCAGCACCTGAGGCGCTTCGACTCCCTCCGACGCCGTGCAACCCTCGTAGCCTACCTAACCGAGAGGTCGGCCGAGCTGTCGGATACCGCGCGGGAGATGCACGACCGCATGATCGGCGCCCTCATGAACAGGGCGGAGAAGATGCGCGACGAGGGCTTCCGCCGGCACGGCAAGGCCATAAACGAGAAGGTCGGCCTCTACGCGAGGCTGGGCAAGGCCCTGATCGCCGCCAAGGAGAGCGGAGACGATCCCTACGCCGTGCTCGACGAGATCGTGGGCTGGGAGAGGTTCGTGGCGAGCGTGGCGGAGGCCGAGGACCTCGCGCTGCCGGCGAACTTCGACTACCTGGACTTCCTCGAGGCCGGCCACGCCCATGTCCGCCGCTACGCCCCGGCGCTGCTGGAGGCCTTCGATTTCAGGGCCGCTCCGTCCGCCGAGCCCCTCATCGAGGCCGCATCCGTACTCAAGGAGATGAACGAGAAGGGGAGGCGGAAGATACCCGATGACGCGCCCGTCTCTTTCGTCAAGCCCAGGTGGCGCGACCACGTGATAGACGGCGAGGGGGAGATAGACCGCCGCTACTACGAACTGTCAGCCCTCTCGGAGCTCAAGAACGGTCTAAGGAGCGGGGACGTGTGGGTTCCGGGGAGCCGCCGCTACCGAGACTTCGACGACTACCTCCTCCCGAAGGCGGATTTCGAGGGCATGCTCGGAAACGGAGGCCCGCCGGTTGCCGTCCGGACGGACTTTGCCGAGTACCTGGGGGAGCGCAAAGAGAGGCTGCACGAGAACCTCACCGGGGTGGGACGTCTCGTGAGGAGCGGCGAGCTGGAGGGCGTCAGCCTCGAGGACGGAAGGCTGAAGATCTCGCGCCCAAAAAAGGATGAGCCCGAGGGCATGGACGGCCTCACGCGCCTCGTCTACTCCCTCGTGCCACGGGTGAAACTCACCGACCTGCTGGTCGAGGTGGACTCCTGGTGCGAGTTCTCCGAGCAATTCACGCACCTCAAAACGGGAGAGCCGGCCAAGGATAAGAAGGTCCTCTACGCGGCGATCATGGCTGACGGCGTGAACCTCGGCCTCACCAAGATGGCGGAGGCCACCGACGATGCGAGGATCACTTACGAGAGGCTGGCCTGGGCGTCCGACTGGCACGTCCGTGACGACACCTACCAGGCAGCCATAGCCGAGCTCGTCAACTTCCACCACCGCCTTCCCTTCGCCGGTAACTGGGGTGAGGGGAAGACGTTCTCTTCCGATGGTCAGCGCTACCAAGCCGGCGGCCACAAGGCGTTCACGAGCCAGGTCAACGCGAGGTACGGTCGCGAGCCCGGGGTGATGTTCTATACTCACGTCTCCGATCAGTACGCTCCCTTCTACTCCAGGGTCATAAACACGAGCGTCCGAGACGCAACCCACGTCCTGGACGGCCTCCTCTACCACGAGACGGACCTGAACATCGAGGAGCATTACGTCGACACCGAGGGCTACACCGACCAGGTCTTCGCGATGTGCCACCTGCTCGGCTTCCGGTTCGCCCCCCGCATCAGGGACCTCAAGGACCGCAGGATCTTCACCATAGACAAGCCCTCCCGCTACAAGGACTTGGCGCCCCTGATCGGCGGCACCGTGAGAACGAACCAGATAGAGACGCACTGGAACGAGGTCTTGAGGCTCGCCAGCTCGGTCAGAACCGGAACCGTCACGGCTTCCCTCATCCTTGGCAAGCTCGCCGCCTACCCCAGGCGCAACGGCCTGGCGTGGGCGCTCAAGGAGATCGGCAAGATCGAGCGTTCCGTCTTCTACCTGGAGTGGATGAAGAGCCCCGACCTCAGGCGCCGGGTCACCGCCGGCCTCAACAAGGGCGAGGCCCGCAACGCTCTGGCGAGGGCCGTATTCTTCAACCGCCTCGGCGAGATGCGCGACCGCTCCCACGAGGACCAGATGCACCGGGCCAGCGGCCTGAACGTCCTTTGCGCCGCCATAGCCCTGTGGAACACCGTCTACGTCGAGCGGGCCGTCGAGGAACTGAGGAGCCGGGGCGTCGAGATCACCGACGAGCACACAAAGCACCTCTCCCCCCTCGGGTGGGAGCACGTCGCGCTAACCGGCGTCTACCGCTGGGACCTCGAAGGCGCAACGGGCCTCGGGCGCCTTCGCCCGCTTCGCTCCTAGACCGACCGCCTCGTCGCAAGAGTTGCGACACTTCGCTACGTTTTGCTACTGTCTGTCACATTCCTTAGCGTACAAAATTCCCGGAATGGTACCGCTACGCGTTCAAGGACGATCACGTCTGTGGAAGGTTCTCGCGCCCCGCGCGGGCATCAGCGCTTGACGCGTCCGCGGCGTTCTGCTAGGTTCATCCTTTAGAAGACCGACCTTTAACGGCGTCCCGTGAGGCGCGAAGGGGGCAGGCTTGGACCGATCAAGCGTCTACGAGCACGCGCGCTCGCAAGTGCTCACCCAGGATGGGATGGACCGCTCGCTGCGGCGCGTCTCGCACGAGATCCTCGAACGCAACGCAACCTCGCTGAACACGCTCGCCCTCGTCGGCGTCCTGACCCGCGGGGTTCCGCTGGCACAGAGAATATCCGGGAACCTGACGCGTTTCGAGGGGCTCGAAGTTCCTGTCGGATCTCTGGATATCACCCTCCACCGCGACGACCTGTCTGGCGAGGACCCGGAGGTCAAGGGTAGCCGCATCCCGTTCGACGTGACGGGGAAGACGGTGGTTTTGGTAGACGACGTGCTGTACACGGGCAGGACGGCGCGGGCGGCGATGGACGCGCTGCTGGAGCGGGGGAGGCCGGCGGCGGTGAGGCTCGCGATCCTGGTTGATAGGGGCCACAGGGAGTTGCCGATCCGGGCCGACTACGTGGGGAAGAACGTGCCGACGGCGCGCGGGCAGCGGGTTCTGGTCAACCTGGAGGAGACGGACGGGGAGGACGGGGTGATCGTCGTTGGGGATTAAGAGCTTTCTCTCGCTGGAGCACGCCACGCGCGGGGAGATCGGGGAGATCCTGGACCTGGCAAGGGCGCACGCCGACGGCCACGTCGGCGGAACGCTGGTCGGCAAGACGGTCTGTCTGGCCTTCTTCGAGGCCTCGACGCGGACGGCCGTCTCCTTCGAGCTCGCCGCGCGCGGGTGCGGGGCCGACGTGATCTCGCTTTCGGACAAGGGATCGGCCATCTCCAAGGGCGAGTCCCTGATAGACACGGTCGTAACGCTCGACCGCCTTGGGGCGGACGCGATGGTCCTGCGCCACCCGGCCGCGGGCGCCGCCGCCCTGGCCGCCCTCCACACGGCCGCCTCCGTCATCAACGCCGGCGACGGCTGCGGCCAGCACCCGACCCAGGCCCTCCTCGACCTGTACGCGCTGAGCGAGGCCGCCGGCGGCCTCGACGAGCTCGCCGGGCGCAGGATCGCCATCGTAGGCGACGTCCTGCACAGCAGGGTGGCCCGCAGCGTCATACCGGCCTTCAGCAAAGCCGGGATGGAGGTGGCCCTGGTAGCGCCCCGCACCCTCCTGCCGGCGGGCATCGAGGCCTGGGGCCTGCCGGTGCTCCCCTCAGTGGACGACGCTCTCGGTTGGGGGGCGGAGGTGCTCTACGCCCTGCGCCTGCAGAAGGAGCGGATGACGGGGGCCAGGATTCCTTCCGTCGGCGAGTACGCCCGCTACTACGGCGTCTCACGGCGCCACCTGAGAGGCGGGACGCTCGTCATGCACCCCGGTCCCGTCAACAGGGGGGTCGAGATCTCCGGCGACGTCGTGCTCGATCCCTCGTCCCTGATCCCGAACCAGGTCGCCGCCGGGGTCTCCGTCCGCTCCGCGGTCCTGACCGTGGCGACCGGCGCGGCGCAACGGGTCGCCGCTTGACCGGAGGCGATCGAGCACCGGCGGACCTCGTCGTCCGCAACGCCCACGTCCTGGATCCCGCGACCGGGCTCGACGGGGTAACCGACGTCAGGATATCTGAGGGTATGATCTCCGAGCTCGGCGGCGGCCTGCGCGGCCCGCGCGAGATCGACGCCGACGGCCTGCATCTCTTCCCCGGTTTCGTGGACGTCCATGCCCACTGGCGCACGCCGGGGCGCGAGGACGAGGAGACCATCGAGAGCGGTTCCGCTTCGGCCGCGGCCGGCGGGTTCACGGATGTGGTGATGATGCCCAACACCGACCCGATCGTGGACAGCCCCGTGATCGTGGACGGCCTCATCCGCCGCATCGAGCGCGAGTCCCGCGTCCGGGCCCGCGTCTCGGCCGCCTTGCACGTTGGGCTCCGGGGCGAGCGCCTCACGGAGATGCGCCTGCTCAAAGAAGCCGGCGCTTTCTGCGTCTCGGACGACGGGCTCGGCACGGCTTCGGCCGGCGTGCTTCGAAACGGGATGATGTACGCGAGATCGGCGGGGTTGCCCCTGATCCTGCACTGCGAGGACCACACCCTCGCCACGGGCGTCGTCCACGACGGCCTCGCCGCCTCTCTCGCCGGCGTCCCCGGCTCCCCCGCGAGCGCCGAGGACGTCGCCACGGCCACGGCCCTGATCCTGGCCGCCGAGACCGGCGCCCGCACTCACATAACCCACGTCTCCACGGCCCTCTCCGCCGCACTCGTCGCCTTCTTCAAG
>CAXTDD010000273.1:0-1535 GCA_964242955.1 uncultured Rubrobacteraceae bacterium
GTTTAGGTTTAGTGTAGTTCAAGGTGGTGTTGGGCTTTCATCTCGCGGGGATGCTCCCGGCGGCGCCTTGGGGCGTGATCTGCAGTGTGTGGCGGCGTTCGGTGGCGATGGGACGGAAGCCTGCTTTGCGCAGGATCGGGACCGAGGAGGACGTGTTCGCTTTGGTCAGGGCGAGCGTGGCGCCGAGGCCGTGGGCGAACCTGCACCTCCGAACGACCAGGGCGCCGTAGGCGCTCCGGCGGCGATGCTCAGGCAGGGTCCCGGCACCCCACAGGCGGACCGTCTTGCCGGCCAGTTGCGCGCCCGCGGTCGCGACGACCAGTCTCGTCCCGTCTTGCGGGTCCCGTACGGAGGCCACAAACCTGAGGGTGCACGGGTCTTGGTGATCGTCGCGGCTCCGTTGGGGCCTCTGGAGTTCCAGGGTTTTGAGGCCCCGCAAGTAGCCCCGTATCTCTGGTTCGGCGAGCTCCGGAGCGTTGGGAAAGATGCTGGACTCGACGGCGTGGGCCTCCCGGAACGCCACTTCGTCGCGGATGAGATCGGTGCTGACGTTGGCGGCGCCGTGGAGCCGGGGTAGTTTCGGGTGCGGATCTTCGCCCAGCTCGAAGGCGAGGACCTCGAGGTCCTCGGTCTTCTCGAAGCCGTGCTTCGCGAGCAGATCATCCATAAACAGCGGGGAGACGGCGTCGCCGGTGTGCCACACGAGCCGCGTCCCGCCCGCGGCGCGCACCTCCTCTACCGTTTCTTCGATCACGGCTTCCGCCCTGCCCCGCTCAGGCCACGATCGCCAGACGCGGCTCGGGCCCTGGTGCCCGGGCAGGTGGACCAGCAGCCGCTCGCTATCCTCGACGAGGGTGCCGGTCTGCGGGACGTGTATCCAGCGTTCGGACTCCCGAAGGATGGCCCCGTCCGGCCATCTCGCGTTCGGGTCCGTGCGGTCAGCGTCCAAGGCGGTCCGCGGGGATAAGAGAGAAAACCAGGGTGTTGCGGGGCCCGCCGTCGGTGCCCATCCCGTCGTTTCGCAGCTCGCCTTCCAGGCGAAAACCCGCCCGTTCGGCGACCCTGGCGCTCGCCCGGTTCACAGGATCGCACCGGATCTCGACGCGCTTCGCGCCGAGGACGTCGAACGCGAAGGCGGTTATGCCCCTGACCGCCTCGGTCGCGTAACCCCGGCCGGCGAACCGCGTGCGGCACCAGTAGCCGATCTCGAACTTCGGCACGCTCCAGTCTATCCTTTGCAACCCGCTGCTCCCGACGAGGGTCTGCGTGCCTTTGAGGTAGAGGTGCATCCTGAGCTCGGACCTCTCCAGGAAGCGGACCCTGGCCTGCCTGGCGCTCGCCTCGGAGTCTTCGACCGTCT
Organism: uncultured Rubrobacteraceae bacterium; assembly: GCA_964242955.1. Classification (GTDB taxonomy): domain Bacteria; phylum Actinomycetota; class Rubrobacteria; order Rubrobacterales; family Rubrobacteraceae; genus Rubrobacter_D. The sequence goes on from CAXTDD010000273.1 coordinate 1,361, forward strand.
TGTGCTCCTTGGGCCAGGGCATCCACGGCGTGAGCTCTTCCAGGGATTCGTTGACGGCGGCGTGCAGCTCCGCGCCGTCGCCCGGCATGGGAGAGCGGATCAGGAGCCGCTCCGTCTCGAAACCCTCCGGAAAGTCTCTGAGTATCCGTGGCCGCACGACTCGTCCTCCCTGACT
>CAXTDD010000273.1:1635-4767 GCA_964242955.1 uncultured Rubrobacteraceae bacterium
CCACGAACGCGGCGCTTTATACTACGGGCATGAGGCCCGTGTGCTTTCTGACGGATTTCGGTCTTGCGGACGACTTTGTCGGCACCTGCAAGGGCGTCATGCTCGGCGTGGCGCCCGGGATCTCCGTCGTGGACCTTACCCACGACGTTCCGGGCTTCGCGATCGCGGCGGGGGCGGAGATTCTGCAGCACGCCACCCGCTACATGCCGGCGGACACGGTCTACCTGGCCGTCGTGGACCCCGGCGTCGGCACGCACCGCAGGGCCCTCGCCCTCCGTACGGAGACCGGCGCGCTTCTCGTCGGCCCGGACAACGGCCTGCTGGTCCCGGCGGCGGAGTCCATGGGCGGTATCGCCGAGGCGGTCGTGCTCTCCAACCCGGACTATCAGGTCCACCCCGTCTCGAACACGTTCCATGGGCGCGACGTCTTCTCCCCGGCCGCCGCCCATCTCGCGGCCGGGACGGCGCTGACGGAGCTCGGGCCGGGTGTGGACCCAACCTCCCTCACACGCCTCGCCGAGATCGAAGCGCCAGAGTTTCCCGGCGGGGTGATGGAGGCCAGCATAATCTCGATCGATCGCTTCGGCAACGCGCGTCTCTCACTCTTGCAGGAGAACGCTGGGCTGAGCTACGGCGACACGCTGAAGGTAGACGCTGGAGACGGACATATGTCCGTTCGGTACGTGGAGACCTTCGGCTCCTCCAAAGCGGGCGAGTTGGTGCTGGTGCCGGACTCGCACTGGCGCCTGAGCCTCTCGATCAACAGGGGCAACGCCTCGCAGGCGCTGGCCCTCAGGATCGGGGGCCGGGTAAGGCTGCTGATCGCAGAGAGCTCAGATGTCGTCGGCGCCTGACCGCCGCCGGTCCGAAGCCCCCGCCCCCCTGACATCCCGGGAGCGGGGCAGGATGGCAAGGGCCGCGGCCCTGCGTCCGTTGAACCTCCTGGTCCTGGCCGTCGGCGTGGTGTACTTCGTGATGACCTTCGCCTGGTGGGCGTTGCCGCTCACCCTGGCGACCTACGCGGCGCTCGTCTTCCTGGGGACCAGGGACCCCATCCTCCAGCACCGCACCCTCGGCCGGAAAGAGCCGTCGGTCCTTCAGACCCAGGACCTCCCGCCCGAGCGTCGGGCCCGGTGGATCCCGCGTGGTAAAGCACGTCAGAAAGTCGAAGCCGCGCTCGTCGAGTACCGCAAGGTCGTGGCGGCCATAGAAGAGTCAGACGACGTCACCCGGGCGGTGCTCGACGACACCCTGCCCCGGCTGCACGGCGCGGCGGATCGGCTCGTGGACGCGGCCCTCTCCAGGGAGAAGGCCGCCGAGACGGTGGGGGATCTGCGCGCGCACCCGGAATCGGGCACAGAAGACAGGGGCGAAAACCTGCGGCAACTGGAGACCGGCATCGCGTCGGCGGACGCGGAGATCTCCGCGACCTTCCAGGAGATGCTGGACCTCCGCGCCAGAGTCGTCAGGATCTCCATAGACACCGACAACGCCCGCCGGGCCAGAGACCTCAACGCCTCGCTCGACAGCCTGAACGCCCGACTCGAAGCCCTCGACGACATCTCCGCCACACCGGAAGACTACCCAAGAGAGCCTTAGAGCGGGAGGGAGCATCGAGCTCCCTCCAACCGCGCCATCAGCTTCCTCATCTTAGTGATGGACCCCTTGGGGTCTCGACCCCTCCACGAACCGTATCGGACCTCCGCGAGGAGAGTCCTCGACGCCGATACGCGCAGGGGCGTATACCGGGCGGCGCTTCAGGGAAGAGCAGTAGAAGCAATGCGGGCAGACCGGTTCACGGACCCTGGGCTCTGTCGGTTTCTTGGTCGTAGAGTCGAGGTCCGGCAGGCGAGCCGCTCCTGACTCGACCCGTTCCGGCCTCACCGATTCCAAAATACGGCCTTGAGGTCGCGACCCTCGCCTGTATACTGAACTCAATGGTTCAGTATCAGACGACGCTCGACCGCACGTTCTCGGCCCTTTCGGACCCCACCCGCCGGGAGATCCTCGAGCGCCTCGGGCATGGTCCGGCCACTATTGGCGAGCTGGCGGAGCCGTCGGGCATGTCGCTCACCGGCCTCAAGAAGCACGTCAGGGTCCTGGAGGATGCGGGCCTCGTGAGCACCGAGAAGGTCGGGCGAACCAGGGAATGCCGGCTCGGGCCCGAACAACTGGAAGACGCGACGCGCTGGATCGAGGCGCACAGGAGGCGTTGGGAGCGCCGGCTCGACAGGCTGGAGGGCTACATCGAAAAGAGGAGGGGAGGGCGGGCGTGAACCACGAGTTGAGGTTCGAGCGGGTCTTCGACGCGACGCCGGAGGAGGTGTTCGACGCGTTCACCGACCCTAGGGGTCTCGAAGAGATGTACGGGCTGGACGACCCTGGCTGGATCGTCGAGTCGGGGGGAGCCATAAGCGTTGGGAACACGTGGAGCGTGGCGTTCGGGCCCTCCAGGGAGGAGCTGTACCGCTTCACGCACGTGTTCGAGGTGATCGACCGGCCGCGGCGCGTCGTCTTCGCGTCCACCGAGCTGGGCCCGGACGGGACCGGCTTCGACACGGACGTCGAGGTCACGTTGGAGAAGGAGGAGGGTGGCAGGACCCGGATGAAGATCTTTCAGAAGGGCTATCCGAGCGCCGAGGTGCGCGACCTCCACACGGTCGGCTTGCCCAACGCCTTCGATCGGGTCGAGCGCTTCATCCGGGCGAAAGGAGAGAAGAAGTGAGCGAGGTAAGGGCCGTCTTCGACATTTCGATGTCGCTGGCCGGGTTCGTTACCGGGCCGAATCTCGGAGTCGGGGAGGATGCATGAGCGGCACGCGCTCCACGGGCGAAACAAGGACCGCGCCGGCGAGCAGGGGACGCGCCGCGAACGTCGCTCTGTGGGTGCTGCAGGTCCTCTTGGCGCTCCCGTTCGTGATGGCGGGATTGGCCAAGGTGGGCGGCGATCCGGCGATGGTGGAGATGTTCGCCACCATCGGTGTGGGGCAGTGGTTCAGGTACGTGGTCGGTGCGCTGGAGATCGCAGGCGCCGTCGGCGTGCTGGTCCCACGGCTCTCCGGTCTGGCGGCGCTCGGGCTGGTCTGCCTGATGGTGGGCGCGATCTTCACCAACCTGTTCGTCCTCGGCGCGA
>CAXTDD010000274.1:0-4762 GCA_964242955.1 uncultured Rubrobacteraceae bacterium
CCAAACTCTCGGCCACATTGGGGGGCCGCCGGGGCCCCGTGGGCCCCGGGGCGGGGGGCGCGGGCCCGGGGGGGCACATCAGGAGGTAAACGCGCCGTAGGCGTCGTTGGCGCTGGTGTCGAGCGACTTTACCAACGTCAGGGGGTTCCAATAGTCCACGTATCGGGTGATGAGGCCGTCCCGGGTCTCCACGACCGAGATGTATTCCTGGTTGTAGGGGTTGCCGGTGGAGAGCGCCGTGCCCTCGCTGCGGAACTCGGCGATGACCAGGGACGGGTCGGTCGTCTCCAAGAACCGCGCGTCCACGAACTCGACGTCGAACTGCTTCGGGAAGTTCGGCATGTACTCGGTCAGTTCGGCCTTGTCGAGCTTTTTCGGGTAGCCCTCCGGTCCATACGGGTGCTCCAGAACGCTATCCTCGGCGAACAAGGCGAGCCACTCGTCGATGCGGCCCGAGGAGAGGTACTCGAGGTGGTTGAGGAAGGTCTGCTGCGCCTTGCTCCGGGTCTCTTCGGTGGTGCTCATAACGTCGCTCCTTCGATCTCGACCGTGTTTCAACATCCGCGGACCATTTTCGGGGCCCGGCAAGCTTCCAGGAACCGCCGGGTTAGCCCCGGACCGGCCGTCCGTGGATAGCCGTGCCGGGTCGTGGAATAATCTCGGAATGAACCGCCGCGACCTGGCCGACTTTCTGCGGAGCCGTCGGGAAACCCTGCGGCCCGAGGAGGCCGGAATCCCCACCGGTACCGGGCGCCGGCGCACGCCCGGCCTGCGCCGGGAGGAGGTCGCCTGGCTGGCGGGGATCTCCGCCAACTACTACGAGCGCCTCGAACAGGCCCGCGCGGCGCGGCCCTCGCCGCAGGTTTTGACCTCGCTCGGCCGGGCGCTGCGGCTTTCGGAGACCGAGCGCCTGCACCTCTCAAGGCTCGCCGGCCAGGCGCCGACGGCGTTCGGCGCCCCCGACGGGGAGGTGCCCGGCGGCGTCCTGATGTTGCTGGCGCGGCTGGGTTCGGTGCCGGCCTACGTGCTAGACGCCAGGTACGACATCGTGGCGTGGAACGCCGTGGCGGCGGCGCTCTTCCCGGACCTGCCACTGCTACCTCCCGAACGGCGCAACGTGCTGCGGATGTGGATGGACCCCGACGAAAGTGTCTGCGGAAGCCCGGCGGGAGAAGATCGCGGGCCGATCCGCCAGGCCGCCGCGGACCTGCGGGAGGCCGCCGCGCGCTACCCGTCCGACCCGGACCTGCACCGGCTGATCGACGACCTCAACGCGCACGATCCCGACTTCGCGGCCGGTTGGTCGCGCCACAACATCCGCCCCACGACCGCCCTGCGCAAGCGCATCCAGCATGCCGAACTCGGCGTGCTGGACCTCGACTGCCAGACGCTCCACGTCCCGGGCCACGACCAGCGGATCGTGCTGTACACGGCCCAATCGGGGAGCCTTGACGAGGACAAGCTCGGCCGAATCGAAGCCGGCCTCTTCGACCGGGCCTTGCCGCGTCGGCCGGGCGCCCGCGACGAGTAGCGCCCTCAGTCGGCGATGACCCTCAAAGACGGTCGGGCCGGGCAGAAAGATCTTGCGCTTTAGGAGCCAGGCGGTCGCGAGGTCGAACAGGGCGTCGGGGCGATCGGCGGAGAGCCCGGGCGTGGAGGTGGCGCGCGAGCCGGAGGCGCCAGGGGCCGTCGCCGAAGGCCCGATAGCCGCGGGCGCGGCGGATCTCGGAGGCGTGCTCGCGGTGGGCGGCTAGTCGATCCGGGTGACGCGGCAGCAGCGCGATCGGTCCGTCGACCCCGAGCTGCCCGCCCACGTATGCCACCGCGACTGCGGGCACGTCCGTTGGGTCGGAGAGGAACGTGCCCCCAAAAAGCGGGCCGTGGCGAGCTGCAGGGCGAAACCGAGGCGCAGGTGGTCGCCGCGTCGCGCGTCGATGAGCGCCTTGTCCTCGTCGTCGGGGCGGAAGAAGCGGGCGAGCTGCTCGTCGGTGGGCTCGCCCGATTAGCGGCCGCAGGCCGCCCTTTGCCCCTCGGCAAGGAAGGCTACGGGCACCCGCCACGCTCGGCTATCGACTCGGGTCCTCCTCGGCCGGACACCCGGCGTCCATCCATCGAGCACCGACACGTCGTTGGCACCGCCGGTGATGGTGATCCCGTACCGATCCGTGGCACCGGCACGACCCGAGCTCCCCAGGGTCGTCTCGGCGCCCCGTCTCTTGCGTCGCAACGCACCCGTCTCTTTGGGTAAACGTCCGAACGAACCTTCACCCCTCCCGCGGCCGGCGACGCGGCGGATGCGGCCCCGCAGGACCGCACCGGTACGCCCCCGTTCGCTCGTCCCTGCGACCGCGGCGCGTCTCTTCGGTCCCGTCCGTCAGGCTCGCCTGCCCCCGCTCCAGGGTTCTGCCAGTTCCGTACGGCCGGCGAACTCGTCGTCGGCCGCCTCTCCCTTCATCGCCTCGACGTCCAAACCCAGGATGCGCGCGATGTTGCCGCCGAGGATGCCCTTCTTGACCTCGTCGGAGAGCGGCGGGAAGCCGTAGTCCTCCATCAGGTCGTTGGGCATCTCGAGGTTCCAGAACGCCTCCAGGAACGGACGCGGGTGGGTGGCCACGCAGCCGGTGGCCCACACGATGCGGTCGGCCGCTCCCCAGAACATCAGCGTGCCCACCAGCTCGGCGAACTTACGCGGCGAGTTGCAGATGTACCCGGCGCCGCCCTCCAGGTTGATCGCGACGTTGGGAAATCGGGCGGCCTGCAGCGCGGTCTCTTCCAAAAAGGCGAAGCCGCCGTGCACGATCTCGAAGGTCAGGTCGGGGAACGCCGCCGCCGCGCCCTCCACGTCGTACGGCAAGAACGGTTCGGTCGGTACCGCGCCCAGCGGGATGGCCTTGTGGATGGCTACCGAGCGCAGGCCCTTCCGAAGCGCCCGCTCGAAGATGGGGAAGGCCACCTCCGGATCGTCCATGTGGAAGCTCTTGATCTCCCCGTCGATGATGTCCATGGGGTACAGCTTGAGCCCCACGACGCCGTCCTCCTCGACGAGCCTGTCGAGCTTCTCGAGCGCGCCCTCCTGCCAGGGGCTGATCGCCCCGTAGATCAGGGCCCGCCCCGGGTGCTTGTCGCGCATCTCCTCGCCCACCCACCTCGGCGACCCGCCGTCCTCGCAGATCCCGTACACCGGCACCTCGTGGTAGATGCACGCGTCCGTCTGGCTCTCGGCGAAAAGGGCGTTGGAGAGCAGGTCGGGATCGTTGCCGCGGATGAAGCGGTCGTAGTCCAGCGTCCACTTCGCCTCCCCGCGCGGCGAGAAATTAACGTGCACCCCGTGGTAGAGCAGGTCCGCGAGCTGCTGGGCGAGGGGGTGCTTCTGGTTCTCCGGCGCAAAGTTGTAGCCGTGCACCACCGCGTCGATCACGAACACGTCGTCCAGCTCCTCGAGCCGCTCCGACCTCCCCTGCCCCGTAACCTCCGACATACCCGTAGCACCGGTCATCTGTCGCCTCCTCCTTCGGTGGCCACGCTGTCGCTGCCCCCGTCGGGGTGAGCGCTGCCCTTACCCATCGACCCCGCCGCGTCCCCTACCCCGCCGCGAGGACCAATCTCCACGCCGAGCCGCCGCCTGCGGGACGCGCGGTGCTCCTCCAGCCTCCGGCGATACGCCACCGACATATCCTGCGGCACCCAGTCGCGGCGGTGGTCCATGGCCACCTCGACCTCCCCGACACCGGGCAAGGCCTCCAGGCGCTTCTTCGCCTCGTTCACGAAGGGGACGCCCATCATGCAGCCCGGTTCGGTCAGCCCGATGGCGACCCTGATGGTGGCTTCCTCGGGACCGCCGAGCACCTCGACCTCTCGCACCAGCCCCATCTCCACGAGACCGGCCGGCACCCCCGCCACGGCGCTGCACGGGTCGACTATCTCGTCGAGCACCGCGCGCACGGTTTGCTTGTCCATCACGTTCTCCTCTCCGGAAGCCCTCACCGGGTTACGACCCCGCCGTCGATCGGCCTCGCCATCCCGGTGACGAACGTGGCGGAGACCTCGGCGGAGACCACCTCCAGCCCCGGTCCATCAGAGGCTCTGGCCCCCCGACACGTCGATGACGCCGCCGGTCGCCCGGCGGAAGGCGTCGGACAGGATCGCCGGCACCGCCGACGCGATCTCGTCGGGCGTCGCGATCCCCGTCCGAGGGCGATCTCGCGGGCGGACAGCTCCTCCACCTGCTGGGTGCGCATCATGCCCCCGCCGAAGTCGGTCTCCGCCGCGCCGCCCATCGGGCTGTTCACCCGGATGCCCCGGTCGGCGAGCTCCGCGGCCTGGTAGCGCGTGAGCCCCGGTCACCGGCGGGTCCACGTCGATATGGGTCGCGTGGGTCCCGTCAGACCGGGACCCGACGGATGGGGTCGGTCCCGTCCCAGTCGGCGGCGGCTTCGGCGACCATCGAGCGCAGGCCATCTGTCGCGGGGTGCCTCTCCTCCAGCTCGGTCATGCAGCCGATCGCCCCCCGGGTGTCGAAGTAGGCGACCCTTATGCCCCCGGACGAGCTCTCGTAAGGGACCGCCAACCCGGCCTCCCGGTAACGCGCCGTCCCGGCGTCGAAGTCGTCGGTGATGGCGCCCACGTGGTGCATCGCGTCGTGCCCGGCCGGGACGGAGTCGCGGTAGGCCGAGGGGCCGTCGTTGTGCTGCTGGATCAGCTCGACCTGCATCGCCCCGGCCTGCGCCCAGGCCACGCTCATGTCGAGCTCGACGGGTTCGCC
>CAXTDD010000275.1:0-4761 GCA_964242955.1 uncultured Rubrobacteraceae bacterium
TCACGATGCCGACCGAGAGGCCGCGCTGGGTCGCCGAGACCGCGGCCCTGAGGCCGGCCCCTCCGGCGCCGATTATGAGGACGTCGTGTTCGCGGACCTCGTAGCGCTCCCGGCTTCCGTTCTGGTGTCCGTCCCTCTGCAACTCCACCACCTACCCTATTATCTTGAAGTCGGTTATGACGCCCGTCTGCAGCAGCCTCAGGTACAGGTCCGTCGCCAGCAGCGAGAACAGGCTGAGCCAGGCCCACTGGGGGTGCCTCAGGTTGAGCCTGCTCACGAAGTTGTAGGTCTTGCGCCGCGCGTTGCCGCCCCGCAGGCAGGAGTAGCAGTCCTTGTTCCCTCCTATAAGGTGCCTGAAGGAGTGGCACGAGAACGTGTAAGCCGAGAGCAGCACGATGTTCAGGAACCAGAGCAGAGAACCGACCCCGATCTCGAACCCCTGCGGCCCGAACAGCGTCCGAAACGCCTCGTACCACAGGAAGGCCACCACGATATTGTTCCAAACAAAGAGCGCCCGCTCTCCCCTGTACCCCTCGGCCGCGTTCTTGCCGGCCCAGAAACGGTCCTTCTGCTGCAGGTCGGTCCGGCACGCCGGCGGATCGAAGAAGAAAGCCCGGTAGTAGGCCTTGCGGTAGTAATAGCAGGTCGCCCTGAACCCGAGCGGTATCCACAACACCAGCATCGGCGCCGTCACGAAGGCCGGCATCCAGTTAGGCAGCGGGACCTCGGGCGAGTAGAACGGCGACACGAACTGCTGGAACGTTCCCGGAAACAGGGCGATCGCGACAAACGAATAGAGGCCGAAAGCGCTCAACACCAACACGACGGCCGCCGGCTCGACCCACCACGGCAACCTCTTCCAAGCGGATGCTATCGCTGACAAGCTCGCTCTCCTGTCTAGATGCTTGTACTTACTTGTAACCTTGTACCTTTGCTACTAAGTGCCGGAAGTATAGAGGATGGGTCAATGGCGTTCTGTGAATCGATTCTGAAGGAGGCATTGAGGTTTTTGGGTTCTAGGTTTTGAGGGGTGTGGGACATACTCCACCCGAAAACGCCACGGTACACTGGCTCACGCCTTTTGAACCAGGCGCCGGGTACGCGTCCTAATACCTTGAAACCTCAATGCCTTAGAACCTAAGATCCGGGCCGTCCCGTAAGCCGGATTCTGCTTTATCCCGCCATCCATCTCCGAAGGCTCTCGCCCCGGGCCCCTTGCGGGGCTGCGCCTACCAGTCCCGGGGTTGCCCTCGGGAACATTTTGGCTTGCTCGCACCGGTGGTTTGCCTGGCCGGTCCCTCGCGGGATACCGCCGGTGGGCTCTTACCCCACCCTTTCACCCATCACCTGTGACCTGGTCGCCCAGATCCATCGGCTGGTCTGCTCTCTGTTGCACTTGACGTAGCGGGGGGCTTGCGACCCCCGCCCCTCGGGTTGTTGGCCCGAGCGGCCTCTGCTGCGAGTCCGGACTTTGCTCTACGCCGTCGAGGAGATCCCCGCGACGCAGCGACGGGTCGGACGGCCCGAACCCTGGGGGATTATACCGTAGGCGTTAGGCCTCTGGCCTGGCGCGGAACCTGGCGCCGCCGTTACGGCGGACCAGGACTATCCTGGTGGGGGTCAGGCGCAGCTCGACCCTCTGGGCGCCGTTCCAGCGCTTCTGCCAGCGCGGGTCGTCCTCTATGCCGGGGTCGAACCAGACGCCGGGGCCCTCGGACTCGAGGACGCCCTCGTATGATGCGTAGTCCTGGGGGTCGTTGAGGGTGGAGCCGTTCCCGCGGCGGTAGATGGCGTTGCGGGAGCGGAAGGATTGGACGGAGGACGGGCTCGTGCCGAGGGCGCTGGCGATCCACTCGTCGCTCCTGCCCTCGTCAACCCAGCGCCGGATATCATCCACGAACTTCCTGAGCGATATCCGTTGGTTAATCCCCATGATCCACCGCCTCCGTTGAACCGTACCAGTGTACTAGCCTACATGCGTCGCGAGGAAGTTTCCAGTATTTCGCTAACTCTGATGTAGACTGGTGCCGTGGAAGTCGTTCTGGACATCATCGTGGTGGTGTTGCGGCTGGTGCCGATGATCCTGGCCTTCTACATTCCGGCCCTGATCGGGACCGCCATCTGGCGGGAACGGGACGCGGGGTACAGGCTCCAGGCTGGCCTCTGGTTCGTCGTCGGTTTCGGCCTCGTAACCTTCCTCTACATCGTTTTCACGAGCTCCTCGGCCCTGCAGGTCGCGACGACGCTGGGCCTGGCGCTCGTCCAGATCACGGCCGCCCTCATCCTGGCCCGCCTCACCGTCTACAAGCTGGCGGATTAGCTGTCAGCGTTCAGCTTTCGGCCGTCAGCTAGACCGGCAATTTCGCGGCCGCGACGGACTACCCGCCTCTGACGATCGTCGAGTAGATGATGCGTCTCGTCCGCCGCGAGCCCGTACAGCCGTAGCGCGGCTTTGCAGGTCTCGTCGAACGGCTCGCAGTCGAGGCCGAACGCGGCGGACTGGGTTCGGCGCCACTCCTCGCCCATCGCGGTCCCGACGAGGTCCCACAGGCGGTTCTCAGAGCCGTAGAGAATGCGGAGGTGGACGGCGAGGATGGGTGCTAAACGCAACGCCAGCAGCGAGCGATTGACGGCCGCGGCCGGGCGGTTATCGTCGCGAAGCGCGGCCACGAGCTTGTGGACCTCCTCGGTCAGGGGGGTGATCTCCTCCGCCACCCACGCGTCGCAGCGCCGTTCCAGTGGCTCCCAGGTCCATCCGTCAGCCTCCTCGATCAGCGAGGCGCCGGTACCTTCGGGGTCGTGCAGCGGCACAGCCTCCCGCCATCCGGGAACGACCGTACAGACGGACCCGGGGTCCCTGAACGCCTCGCGGTACGCTTCGGAGGGCTGCGAGCTTGTGGATACCAGACGACCGTCTCGGCGTTGCAGCCTCCACCAGAAAGTCTCCGGCCCGACCGCCAGCAGGTCCACGTCGGACTCAGAACCGGCGTCGCCGCGGGCGTGGCTACCGACGAGGACGATGGCTTCCGCGCCGGCTCTCGCAAGCTCGTCCGCCGCCTCCCTGGCGACGGCGGGCACGCGGTCGGACGGCGCGTTTGGGCGGCGTCAGGCGTTGAGGGCTGTTTTGACCTCGGGTTTATCGGCGTTGAGGGCGTAGAGGTTCATGTCGGCTTTGGCGGCCTCGTACGGCTTCTGGCGGACCTTGTCGAGGAAGTCGGCGTCGAGCATCGCGTTGATGACGTCGGAGATCTCATCCCGGGAGAGCTCCAGCTCGCCGCGCTCGTCGAGCTCGCGGATGCTGGAGAAGATCTCCACGAACGAGGCCGGCTGCTCCAGCGAGGCGACGGTGTTGCAGACGGTCTTGAGCTCGTAGGAGGTCAGGTCCTCGAGAAGGTCGAAGTCCGGCTTCTCAGCCTGCCCCCCGTTCTGGTCCCCCCGTCCGGTCTTGCCGTTGTTGCGGGCGACCTGCTGGACCGGCTGTCTTGCGGGGACGGCCTCTTTCGGGTCCTCGGAGGCGAGGTCGGAGTCCTGGAGGTCGGGCACCGGCTCGTCGGGGAGGTAGACCTGGAGCTCCAGGTCCTGGTCCACGGTGTTTACGAGGTTGCGGCGCTCGGCCTCGACGACGAAGTCCTTGAACTTCTTGAAGCCGGCGTTGCGCTCGTCGAACGAGCCTAGCTGCACGATCATCTGCTGCTTGACCTGGCCGAGGACGCGGGGCCTGCCGGCCTTCTTCAGCGTCTCTACGGCCCTGACGAGCTCCTGGTAAGGGTCGGCGGCCTTCTTCTTCGGCTCCTTGTCCGGGGTGCGGGCGGCGCGGTCCTCCTCGAGCAGGGAGGCGTAGGAGATGAAGTGGTCGGCCGATTCGATGAGGTGGTACGACGTCGCCTCTGATACCCCGATCACGACGACCGTCTTGCCCTGGCTCCGCAAGAGGCTCACGAGCGGGATAAAGTCCCCGTCGCCCGTGACCAGCACGTACGTATCGACCTGCGGATGGTTGTGCAAGAAGTCCGAGCACTCCACCGCGAGCATAACGTCTATCGAGTTAGTGCGTCGCTTGGAGGCCTTGCCGCCGGGGAAGTAGCGGGCTGAGATGTAGCGCGGCGAGATGCCGTTGGAGTAGAGCGTCGGCGGGGCCTGGCGGAAGTCGCCCTCGGTCCAATCCGCGTAGGCGGTGGCCGAGACTATGCGGCCGTATTCGCGGGATTTTTCCAGGATAGCCGAGACGTTCGGTTTGGCCTTGTACTCGGTGACCGTGGAGATGTAGATGTTCTCCCAGTCGATGAATATTGCGAGATCTTCTGGCATTGAAAGGTTTCCTTAAGTAGAAGGGGCCCGGGGATATCCCCGGGCCCCTGATGGTCTTTACACGCTGTAGCGGTCGTGTACCCTGACCGCCGTTTGTGAGAGCGTCTCATCGTCGAGGATGGCCTCGACCCACAAGATTTTCTCGCCGTCCGCGAAGCCCTCTGGCAGATCGAAGGCGGCGACGAACGTTTCCGGGTCCTCGGCGCTGGCGAACCAGACGGGGTACTCGTCCGATTCGACCAGCGTCTCGCCTTCCTCGTCGGTTATGACGATCCTGGCCTGCTTCTCGGAGTCGGAGGCGTGCTCGCAGCCCTCGAACTTGGTGTAGATGACGAATGAGGTCTCGCCGCTCTCGGTCGGCCGTATCTCATCGAGGATTCCGAAGAGCGTCAGGCGGCCTTCGAGCTCCGAGCAACTCTCGGCGAGGACGAGCGCCGTGCACTCGACCACGCC
>CAXTDD010000276.1:0-4757 GCA_964242955.1 uncultured Rubrobacteraceae bacterium
GCCGCCGAAGTCCGTGGTCCAGTACCAGCCGTGGGTGCTTCCCGGCGCGTTGATGCGCGCCACGCCCATCACGCGGTAGTCGCCGTCCAGCATGGCCGCGTTGTGCGAGGGCGATTCCTTCCAGGCCTGCATCGCTTCTTCCGCGGTCTCGTACCCGACGGCCAGGTTCTCGCCCTTGGCCGTGTTGTACCTGTAGCCCTCGGCCTCCATGCGGTCCCAGGGCTCGGAGCCTGCCGGGTAGTAGGAGCTGCCCTCGGTGTTGTGGGCGAAGAAGTCGTGCTCGGCCATGTCCTTCGAGTGGCGCTCCGAGGAGCGGGTGAGGGTGTCGGACAGGACCACGGGGCGCAGGTCGTTCTCCTGGCGATACCCGTTGATAAGCCGCAGAAACTGCGACTCCTCCGAGTCGTAGGCCGTGGCCGCGCCGCCTCTTTCGCCGAGCGCCAGGGTCGAGAGCGCGACGGCGAGGGCCGCGACGATCCACCACCCGTAGCGGGTTTTACGCGCGCCTGCCCTCCACCTCTGCCCGATCTCCATGAACATCAGTATGACGCCTCCGGCTCCCTTCTGCATATGCTAAGTGGGGGATCTTTGTGTCATCCTACCGCGCTAGTAGTTTATCGGACGGCCGCCGGCAGGAGTGAAGCGGGATGCCGACGGCGACGCTATCATTCGTCCCCACGGCTACGGAAGGGTGCGGATCAATGGCAACGGTTAACGGCTTCGATCTCGGGTCCATCAGGCTCCACGTGCTCGACGATGGCGTCTTCGTGACGGACGCGGGCAACCTCTTCGGCGGCTCCAGGAAGGCCAAGATCAAGGGCGCCATGCGTCCGATTCTGGTCCGATCGAACGATGACCTGGTGCTCCTGGACGCCGGTTTCGGCCCGGAGCTGCCCGAGATACTGGTCGGGCGCTACGAGTTGAAGCGGGACGAGAACCTTCTGGACAGCCTGGAGGCGGCCGGGTACTCGGCCGGGGACGTCACCCACGTCGTACTCTCGCACCTGGACGCGGATCACGTCGGCTGGGCGCTGGAGGAGCGGGGACTGCCCAACGCGACGGTCTACGTCCAGAAGGCCGCACTCGATGAGGCCAGGCAGATGCCCGAAGATGACGGGCGGCGCGCGGCAGTGCCGGCCGTCGAGAGGGGCGTGGAGGAAGGCTGGTGCGAATTGCAGGAAGGCGACGGGGAGATCGTGCCAGGGGTCAGGGTAGAGGTGCGGAGCGGCCATTCCGAGGGGCACCAGATCGTCTGGGTCGGTTCCGGGGAAGAACTGGCGCTCTACACGGCCGACCTGGCGCCGGCGAAGATCTGGCTGGACCCCGACCTCATAGCCGGGGTGGACACGGACCCGAAGGCCGCCCGAAAAAACCGCATCGAGGTGCTCTCGGAGGCGGAATCTAAGGGGGCGTTGGTGCTGCTATACCACGAGCCCGGCGACCCGGTCGTCAAGGTCCGCCGATCGGGCGAGAAGTTCGAAGCGGCGCCCGTTTGAAGCGGTCTGCTTCGCAGATCGCGCTGTTAGCTTTTAGCCGTTGGCTTTCTGGTGTTTTGAGCTTACAGCCAGATACCGCGGCGTTTGTGGCCGTGGTAGTGCGGGTGGCGATGCCGCCGATGGTGGCCGCCGGGCCGGCGGCTGCGCTTGCCGCGGAGCCTGCGCCAGACAACGGGCGCTGCCAGGATGGCGATCTTCTTTAGTACCCTCTTCTTCATCGCGTCTCCTTTGGTTCGACTCGTACGATGGTCTACGGCCGACGGGGCCGGAAGGTTGCGCCGACTCCGAGGCGTAGCACCCAGTTACCTTCTGCGGCGGCGTTCCCGAATCTTGCGCCAGATCATCGGCGCGGCGAGGATCAGCAACCGCCTTATCATGGTCTTCATGGTCTTCTCCCTTTTTGCTGGCATCCTCGGATACGCGCGTACCGGGCCCGGGGTTTCGGCGGGCCGGCCTATCCCCGGTGCCAGGCGGTCTTCTCGGCGACGGCCTCCCGACGCCGGGGCCTCTCCCCCATGTCCGGGTAGCCGACGTAGAGGTACGCGACTATGCGGTCGCCGTCCTGAAGACCGAAGAACTCGCGCATGTGGTCGTGGTACGCGACGGGGCCCGTGCGCCAGATGGCGCCGAGGCCTAAAGAGTGGGCGGTCAGGAGCATGTTTTGGACGGCGGCCGAGCAGGCGGCGTAGTTCTCGGTAGTCTCCACCCCGTCACGACCGGAGCGTGAGATCACGGCGATGACCACGGGAGCCCGGAACGCCTTCTTACGCTCGCGGCTGATCCTGCCGGCCGCCATCTCCTCGTCCTCGCCTTCCTCCTCGGCTTGTAGGCGCGCGGTCTCGGCGCGGGCGCGGGCGAACTCGCCGCGGCCCTTGCCGGTAAAGACGTGGAAGAGCCAGGGCTCGGTGATCTTGTGGTTCGGCGCGTGCACCGCGCTCTCCAGGATCTCCTCGATGGTCTCGTCGGACACGGGGTCCTGCTTGACGCGGTTGATGCTCTGGCGCGACCGTATCGCCTGCAATAGATCCAAGATCCTCCTACTCGTGTGCGACGGGTACGAGAGCATTTTACCGTGGGGCGTAGCGGCAGAAGTGCGCGAGTTCCCCTATCATTCGGGTGAGGTTTCCCATCGGTAGCGAGCATCAGATAGAAGGAGACGACCCATGTCGAAGACCGTCACCGTAACCGGCGCCGCGGGCGCGATCGGGTACGCTATCCTGTTCCGAATAGCCTCGGGCCAACTGCTCGGTCCCGACGAAAAGATCAAGCTCAAGCTGCTGGAGATCGAGCCCGCGCTGAAGGCGGCCGAGGGCACCGCGATGGAGCTGCACGACTGCGCCTTCCCGCTGCTCGAGTCGGTAGAGATCACCGCCGACGCGGGAGAAGCTTTCGACGGCGCCAACTTCGCCCTGCTGATCGGCGCCAGGCCGCGCCAGAAGGGCATGGAGCGCGCCGACCTCCTGGAGGCCAACGGCGCGATCTTCGGCCCGCAAGGCCAGGCCATCAACGCGAACGCCGCCGACGACATCCGGGTCCTGGTCGTCGGCAACCCGGCGAACACCAACGCCCTGATCGCGATGAACAACGCCCCCGACGTGCCCCACGATCGCTTCACCGCGATGACGCGCCTGGACGAGAACCGCGCCGTCTCGATGCTCGCCCAAAGGCTCTCGGTCGGCGTCGAGGACGTCCAGGACCTCGTCATCTGGGGCAACCACTCCCCCTCCATGTTCCCGGACCTCTTCAACGCCACGGTGAACGGCGAGCGGGCCGTCGACAAGGTCGACATAGACTGGTACGAGAACGAATACATGCCCGCCGTCGGCAAGCGGGGGGCCGCGATCATCGAAGCCCGCGGCGCGTCCTCAGCCGCCTCCGCGGCCAACGCCGCCATCGACCACGTCCACGACTGGACTTTGGGCGCCGACGGCCTCCGCTCGATGGCCGTCCCTTCCGGCGGCCAGTACGGCGTGGAAGAAGGCCTGATCTCCTCATTCCCGGTCCGTGTGTCCGGCGGCGACTACGAGATCGTCGAGGGGTTGGAAATCGGCGCCTTCGCCCAGTCGAAGCTGGACATCACGGTCGGCGAGCTCAAGGAAGAGCGCGCGGCGGTGAGGGATCTGGGTCTCCTGAACTAGACCCCGTTGTGGTCCTGCGCCAAAGATACCGGCCGCTCGACGGAGGAGGCAATTGAGTACCTGGTTTTGGGAGTTGCTGGCGATTGGGGCCGGCGGGGTTGTGGCGGTGTTGATGGTAGCAGCCCCGCTCCTTCAGAAGTCGCACCACCGGAAGGTCATCAGCAGGATCAGGCGCGAGGTGGGCGAGGGACATTATGTTGGCGCAGGGCACGCCAAGACGGCACTCTTGTCGGTGACCCTGATCCTGATCACCGATGAGGACGACATCGTGAGGCGAGCCCTTATGATGCGCGGCATGACGGTCTTCGCCAGGTTCGGGGAGGCGTCAGATCTGGTCGGCCTGTCGCTTGACGAGTTGCGGAACGGCGAGCGTGAGGGGCCATACGGAAAGGCCACGATGGCCGCTGTTCGGCCGGCGGTGGAGCGTGCAGAGCTGATGATCCAGTTAGAGAAAGCGACGGCCGCGGCCACAGAGCACACGTCTTAAGGAACGGGCCGTCGTGGCCGAAGAAGTTGCGGGTACACCCCCAAGAGCGCCCCGCGACTTCGCGGGGGCGCTCCTGTGCTTCCCCCAGTAGGGAACCTACAAGACCTTGATCCGCCTTCGGACCTTCGTGGCCGCGAGCTGCGCGGCGATCTCGTCGAAGGCGCGGGCAGGGGCCGAGTCCTCGTCGAAGAGGGCGTTGCCGGGCTCGCCGGTGGCGTCGGGGAGGATGGGGATGCGGCTCATTACCTGCGAGCCTAGCTCTTCGGCCACCTGGTTGCCGCCGTCGCCGCCGAAGATCTTCATCTCTTCGCCGCAGCAGGGGCAGACTGCGTGGCCCATGTTCTCGACGACGCCGGCGACCTTCAGGTGCGCCTGGACGGCCATCTTACCCGCCTTGACGGCGACGCGCGCCGCGTCGGCCTGGGGGGTGGTGACGACGAGGGCTTCGGCCTTGGGGATCATCTGCGCGACGGTGAGGGCGACGTCGCCGGTGCCGGGGGGCATGTCCACGATTATGAAGTCCGGCTCGTCCCAGTAGACGTCGCGCATGAGCTGGGTGAGCGCCTTGTTGACGATGGGCGCGCGCCAGATGATGGCCTGGCCCTCGTTCACGAAGTTGCCCATCGAGATGAACTT
>CAXTDD010000277.1:0-4757 GCA_964242955.1 uncultured Rubrobacteraceae bacterium
GCGAGCCCGGCGACGAGATCTTCGTCCACCGTAGCTCCTGGTTCCAGGTGGAGCGCCTTGACCTCGAAGACGCCCTGCTTGCGGTGCGCCTTGGCGTCGAGCCTGCCGACGAGGCTCTCCCGGTGCAGGATCGGGAGCGCGTAGTAGCCGTAGCGGCGTTTGGCGGCCGGAGTATAGACCTCGATCTTGTAGTCGAACCCGAAAAGCTCCGACGCCCGCGCCCGGTCCCACACCACCGGATCGAACGGCGAAAGCAAGGTCGTGCGCGAGGGCATCGACCTACCGGACAGGACGGCCTCGGCCACCGCGGCGTTCTCCGGGTGGACGTAGGCCGGCCCGTCCCAACCTTCTACCCTGGCCCGGAGAAGCGAGCCCTCGTCGGCCAACTCGTCTAGCAGTCCGGAAGCGTTCTTCTTCGGGGTGCGGTAGTAGTCCGGCACCCAGCGCGCCGCGGCGACGCCGAGAGAGCGCACGGCCCTCAGCGCCAGCGTCCGCCGGACCTCCCCCGGCGTCGGGGCGAGGGCGTCTTCCCAGTCGGGTATGGCGTTCTCCAGGACGCGTTCGCGCAGGTCGTAGACGCGGTGGAAGTTGGGGTCGCGGCGCGAGATCATGAGCTCCCCCGCCCCGAACAGGTGCTCCAGCGCCCGCTTCTCGGGTTTCCACTCCCACCAGCCGCCGGCCTTGCCGTCGGTGCGCTCGAACTCGACGGATCTCGTCTGCCCGTACGCGCGGACGTGTCCCATGACGCGCCCGATCTCCTCCGGGTGGGCCCGGATCCAATCTACCGTCTTCCCCCGCCCCTCCAGCATCCGGCTCCGGTACAGTCCGTAGTCCTCGATGGGCAGAAAGCAGGCCGCGTGCGACCAGTACTCGAAGAGCGCCCCCTCAGCCAACAACTCGTCCAGCCAGGCCGGGTCGTAGTGACCGAGCCTGCTCCACAACACGAGATAAGGGCTCCTGGCGACGACGGAGATGGAGTCGATCTGCAAGACCCCCATCTTCTGGACGATCTCTCGAACGTCTGCCTTCGTGGCACGCTCCGGCGAGGAGTCCAGCCCCTGCGCGGCGAGTAGCATCGTCCGCACCGCCCCTAGAGAAAACTCCAATCATCCACCTCCTGGCAGCCGCCGACCACACTGGTTATACGCCGGTCGTCACCGTCGGACGAGTACCAGATCGGGACGGATCATGGGGAAGCGGGCTGGTCGCGGTCGATGGTGCCCTCAAGCCGGCCCGGGAAGTTGGCCCTCCGCCAGGTGCTTCAAGGTCAGCAACTGCTTGCGCATCATCAGGAGATCACCCCAGGGCAACAACCATCGCATCCACGATCCCGGAGGACTATCCGGGTATCGCACGCGCAACTTCGCGACGAGGCGACAATGATCCTCCGAGACCGGCAGCACGACGTAGCTCAACGCAACGCGCCCGAAGAGCGCATTGGTCCGCAGACCGCCCAGCGTCAACGTCAGGTGCTCGTTCTCCCGAAAATCCGCGATCTCGAAGATGGTCATGACCTTCTGACCGCGTGCCAGCTTTTCGACGCCGGGGGTCAACTCCCCCGGGCTCCGGCGGCCGAGGTTATCGAGGAGGTCGTAGCTGTAGGGCGCGACCTTCAACTGGCACAGCCAGCGGAACAGCACCCCCGCGGGCGCCGCGACGCCCACCGCCCTGAAGTACTCGCCGTCCCCGTCGGGGAGGAACCGGTCGCAAGGGAAGCCCATGGCCCGCTCTCCATAGGTGGTTCCCCAGGCGACCGCAGGCGACTCTTCCGCTCTCAAACCGGAGCCTCTAACCCGGCAGCAGGCTCTTGCCCATCAAGAACTCATCGGCCTGCCTCGCGGCCTTGCGGCCTTCGGCGATGGCCCAGACTATGAGCGAGGCGCCGCGCTTGGCGTCGCCGGCGACGAAGAAGCCTGGCTCGTTGGTGCCGAAGCCGTTCTCGGAGTGGATGGCGCCGCGGTCGGTGTAGCCGAGGTCCATCTCTTCCTGAAAGCGGTCCTTTACGGGGCCGGTGAAGCCGATGGCGAGCAGGACGAGGTCGGCGTCCATCTCGAACTCCGTGCCCTCCTTGGGGACGGTCTTGCCCTCGGACGTCCGCTCGGTCTCGACGGCCTGCATCTTCTCGACGTGGCCGTTCGAGCCGGAGAAGCCCCTGACGGCGACGGAGAAGCCGCGCTCGCCGCCCTCTTCGTGGGCCGGGTAGGTGTGCAGGATGAGCGGCCAGTCGGGCCAGGTGAGGTGGTCCGGGTTCTCGGGGGGCTTCGGGCCGTGGGTGAGGACCTTGACCGAGGCGCAGCCCTCGCGGTGGGAGTTGCCCAGGCAGTCGGCGCTCGTGTCGCCGCCGCCGAGGATTATGACGTTCTTGTCCCTGGCGCTGATCTCGATATCGGCGTTCGTCGGGAGACCGGCGACACGCCGGTTCTGCTGGGTCAGGTAGTCCATAGCGAGGTGGATCCCGCCAAGCTCCCGGCCAGGGACGTCGAGGTCGCGCCCCTGCAAGGCGCCGACGGCGAGAACGACGCTGTCGAAGTCCGCCTTCAATTCCTCCGTCGTCGGGTCCTCGCCGACGTGGGCGCCCGTGCGGAACTCGACACCTTCCTCCTCCATGAGGGCGACGCGGCGGTCGACGACCCACTTCTCTATCTTGTAGTCCGGGATGCCGTAGCGGAGCAGACCCCCGATCTTGTCGTCCTTCTCGAAGACGACGACCGAATGCCCGGCCCAGTTCAACTGCTGCGCCGCGGCGAGCCCGGCGGGACCACTCCCCACGACGGCGACCTTCTTGCCCGTCCGCCTCTCGGGCGGCGGTGGTTTGGCGACGACCCAACCCTCATCGAACGCGCGGTTGATGATGGAGAGCTCTATCTCCTTGATGGTGACGGGCTTGTCGTTGATGGCGAGCACGCACGCCGACTCGCACGGGGCGGGGCAGAGCATCCCCGTAAACTCGGGAAAGTTGTTTGTGGCGTGCAGGCGGTCTATGGCCTGCCTCCAGTGGTCCCGGTAGACGAGGTCGTTCCAGTCGGGGATGAGGTTTCCTAAAGGACAACCCGTGTTGCAGAACGGCACACCGCAGTCCATGCAGCGGGAGGCCTGGCCCTTCAGGTCCTCGTCGGGCATCGGCTCGTAGACGTAGCGGTAGTCCTGGACCCGCTCGACCACGGTGCGCTTGGGGGTGGGCTTGCGCCCGATCTTGAGGAATCCCTTGGCGTCTCCCACTACCTCGCAACCTCCAACTCGGACTCCTGTTGCTCCTCCATAACCCGCTTCATGTCGTTGGGCATCACCTTGACGAACTTCGGCAACGACTCCTCCCATTCGTCGAGAACCCGCCGCGCCTTGCCGCTCCCGGTCCACTCCAGATGCTTCTCGACCATGCCCCGCAACAGCTCGACGTCTTCCTCCGACTCGACGGCCTCCAGCCCGACCATCTCGGGGTTGTACAGGTCCTCGAAGCGGTCGTCCTCGTCGAAGACGAAGGAGACGCCGCCGCTCATGCCGGCGGCAAAGTTGCGTCCCGTCTGGCCGAGCACGACGACGACCCCGCCCGTCATGTACTCGCAGCCGTGGTCGCCCACGCCCTCGACCACCGTGTGGGCGCCGGAGTTGCGGACCGCGAACCGTTCACCCGCGAAGCCGCGGAAGAACGCCTCGCCCGAGGTCGCGCCGTAGAGCGCGACGTTCCCTATGACGACGCTCTTCTCGGGGTCGTAGGCGGCCACCTTCGAAGGGAAGACGGCGAGCCGGCCGCCGGAGAGGCCCTTGCCGACGTAGTCGTTCGTCGTGCCTTCGAGGCTGAAGGTCAGGCCCTTCGCGAGCCACGCGCCGAAGGACTGGCCGCCGACGCCCTGCATGTCTATCCGGATCGTGCCGTCCGGCAGGCCGTCGTTGCCGTAGCGGCGCGCGATCTCCCCCGAAAGCATCCCCCCGACCGTGCGGTTGACGTTAAGAACGGGCTGCTCGAAGCGCACCGGCTCCCGGTCCTCCAGCGCCGGGCGGCACCTCTCGATGAGCTCGTTGTCCAGCGCTTTGCCGAGGTTGTGATCCTGCTTCTCGGCGTGGTGGATGGCGATGTCCTCGGGGACCTCGACCCCCTCCAGGATGGCCGAGAGGTCCACGCCGCGGGCCTTCCAGTGCTCGACGGCCTTCTTCGTCTTGAGCTTGTCGGTGCGTCCGATCATCTCCTCGAACGTCCTGAAGCCCATCTGCGCCATGTACTCCCGCACCTCTTCGGCGACGAAGAAGAAGTAGTTGATGACGTTCTCCGGCGTCCCCGTGAAGCGCTTCCTGAGCTCCGGGTCCTGCGTCGCGATCCCGACCGGGCAAGTGTTCAAGTGACACACCCGCATCATGATGCAGCCGGTGGCGACCAGCGGCGCCGTCGAGAACGCGAAATCTTCGGCGCCGAGGAGTGCCGCCACGGCCACGTCGCGGCCCGTCTTGAGCTGGCCGTCGGTCTGCAGGATCACGCGCCCGCGCAGCTTGTTCCTGACGAGCACCTGCTGCGTCTCCGCGATCCCGAGCTCCCACGGCAACCCCGCGTGCTTGATCGAAGAGAGCGGCGACGCCCCCGTCCCCCCGTCGTGCCCCGAGACCGTGATGTGGTCGGCCTTCGCCTTCGCAACACCCGCCGCGACCGTCCCGACGCCGACCTCGGCGACGAGCTTCACGCTGATGCGGGCTGCGGGGTTGGCGTTTTTCAGGTCGTGGATGAGTTGGGCGAGGTCCTCGATAGAGTAGATGTCGTGGTGGGGGGG
>CAXTDD010000278.1:0-4756 GCA_964242955.1 uncultured Rubrobacteraceae bacterium
AACCTCACTAGACCTCATACCGGACACCCCACCATCCTCGACGATCCCGATAATGGATACATTATCCATGTTCGCCCATCCTGTCAAGAGGATCTATGGCGCCGGTATTGAATAATGTATCCACAACGCATATGATCGCGGGATGGCTTCCCTCCCCCGTTCCAATAAGGACACGGACACCATCCGGGTGGACTCTGTGGCGGATCTCGCCTACGAGCGCATCCGCAACCTGGTTTTGGGCGATGAGTTGGCGCCCGGGGAGCGGCTCGGGCAGGTGGAGCTTGCGGGGCGGTTCGGGATCTCGCGCACGCCGGTCCGTGAGGCGCTGCGGCGGCTCGCGGGCGAGGGGCTCGTAGACTTCCACTCCAACCGCGGTTTCCGGGTCGCGGACCTGGGCCTCGACGCCGTGCTGCGGCGGCTGGAGGTACGGGCCATCCTGGAGCCCGGCATCGCGCGGCTGGCCGCCGGGCGGCGGACCGGGCAGGAGATCAAGCAGTTACGCGGCGCGATCTCGCGCGAGGAGCGCGCGCGCAGCGGCATCGCGTCCCACGACGCCAGCCGCGACTTCCACGTGACGCTGGCGCGAGCCTCCGGCAACGAGGAGCTCCTGCGGGTCTTCGAGTCCCTGTGGCTGGTCGAGGTCGGAAGGCGGCTGCTCGCGCGGCGCAGCGCCGTGTCGGATTGGCAATCGGACGACATAGAGGAGCACCGCGAGATCGCGACGGCCGTAGCCGAGGGCCGGGCCGGGGACGCCGAACGGTTGATGGCGAAGCACGTCCGCGGCGCGATGCATCACTGGGAACCCCAGTAACCGGGCCCGGGATCGCGCAGCATCGAGATCGTGCTTTCCACCCGATCCCGGCCAGCTACTAGTATCCCAGTACCAGCACGATCGCCATTATCGAGAGCCCCGCACCACTGAGGAGATCGCAGCGAATGGGTATGAAGCGGGCGACGAGTCCCCCGAGTTGCAGGCCGACGAACGTCATGAGGACCGTCATGGCGCCAAAGACCGCTGCCGATAACACGGGGGGGAAGCCAAGCATCCCCAAGCCGGTGCCCGCGAGCAGGTTGTCCAGGCTCAGAGATAGAGGGATACCGAAGAGCACCCAACGCTCGTCCAGATCCTCCGGTGCTTCGGTCTGCAGGCTCCGAACGACGAGGTACAGGCCAAACACCAGCAGGACGATCGGTCCCACCAAGTCCGCAACTTCACCGATCCCCTCTCCGAAGTAGCGCCCGATCAGCAGACCTACCAGAGGCGAGAAGCCATCCCACAACCCGAACACCACCGCGACCCGGAGTGCCCGGCGCCAGCTGAGCTTGAAAGCCCCGAGCGCGATCGCCAACCGGGCATTATCCAGGCTGAGGACGAAACCGAGGATGAGAAGCGAGATCAAAGTCATGGCATACTCTTTTCAGCCTCCAAGCTGCCGGCCGGTGAGTGGTTGCTGCTCCTGGTGGGGGCACGAGGGATGAGGGCCGCTTCGCCGGGCTCTGTGTCCCCGTTGGCAGCTTGCACCACCTCGGCCACAAGCTGATGGTCGGGTGAGAGGTGGCAGGCCGGATCTGTGCGGGCGGCATCGCCGGTGAGCTGGAACGCCTGGCAACGGCAACCGCCGAAATCGACCTCGCGGCGATCACAACTCCGGCAAGGCTCCGGCATCCACTCCGTTCCCCGGAAGCGCTGGAAGAGGGGCGACTCCTCCCAGATCCATTCCAGCGGGTGCTCGCGCACGGTGGCCCGGGGAAGATCGAGGGTGTGCGCCGCCGGGCAGGGTAGGACGCCCCCGGTGGGCGTCACCGTTAGCTGCCGCTGGCCCCAGCCGCCCATGCAGGGTTTGGGGTACTTGCTGTAGTAGTCGGGGATAACGTAGATGATCTCCATCTTCCCCTCCAGGCGCCGGCGGGCGGCGCGTACCACCGCCTCGGCCCGGTCGAGCTGGGCCCTGCTCGGCAGCAAGGCCGCGCGGTTGCGCCAGGCCCAGCCGTAGTACTGGGTGTTGGCGAGCTCGATCCGGTCGGCCCCCAACTCCTCCGCCAGATCCAGGATGCCCCCGATCCTGTCGATGTTGTGGCGGTGGAGGACCACGTTCATGGTGAGCGGCCAATCCAGCTCCTTGACCATGCGGGCCCCCTCGAGTTTGCGCTCGAAGGAAGTGGTGCCGGCTATGCGGTCGGAGAGGGCCGGCTCGTCGGCCTGGATGCTGATCTGCACGTGGTCGAGGCCGGCGGCCTGTAGCTCTTCCGCCCGCTGCGCAGTGAGGCCTAAAGAGCTCGTGATGAGGTTGGTATACAGGCCCAGGTCTCTGGCGGTGCCCACAAGCTCCACGAGGTCGCGGCGCTGGAGTGGTTCGCCGCCCGAGAGGTGCAACTGCAGGACGCCGAGCTCCCGCGCCTCGGTCAGCACCCGTTGCCACTCCGCCGTGGTCAGCTCCTCGCGGTAGTCTGAGAGGTTGAGCGGGTTCGAGCAGTACGGGCAGTGGAGCGGACAAGAGTAGGTGAGCTCGGCCAGCATGCCGTACGGCCTATTATTCATCTCCAAGCTCCACCCACCGCCTGGCGGCGAGTCGAGAAAGGAAGTCCCGCACCTCGTCGCCGGCTACGCTCTTGTACTGTCCGCGCAGTTCCTCCACGATCTCGACGACCGTTCGCTCCCCATCGCACAGGCGCAAGATGGTCGCGCCTGTTTGGTTCAGGACCAGCACTCCCTCCGGTGCCAGCAACACGTGTTGTTCTCGTACGGGGTCCCAATTCAGCCTTATCTGTCGTGCCAGATGAGGCCGGTTCGTAGATAGCACCGCAACGCTCACGTCGCCCCCTGTTCCCTCATATACTCCCTTCCGTCAGGTATGGTACACGCTTTGAAGACTGGATCAATGCGATCCGAAATCGGGCAACGAATTTCATACTTGGCATATGATGGGCAGGTAAACGCAATCGATTGTCCGCCGGTCAGACGCTGTCCGGATAGGCCTTGTCGATGGCGTCCAACATGCTCGACAGCACGTCGTTCTTGAAGGACAGCGCCGCCACGGCTTGCGCCTGCTCAGCCGGGGTCCGGCAGTGCTCCGTCACCACCTCCAGGGCGTGTTCGGAATCGCGCGGGGCCTGCGTCAGGCGGGAGCGGAAATAGGCCAGCCCCGCGGGGTCGATCCAGGTGTAGAACCGCTCGAACGCGGCCAGGCGCTCTGCCATAAGGTCCGGCGCAAATAGCTCGGTTAGCGAGGAGGCCACCGCCTCGACCCACGGCCGGGTGCGGGCGAAGTTGACGTAGGCATCGACGGCGAACCGTACCCCGGGCACGACGTGCCGCTCGTCCCACATCTCCTCCCGCGTCAGCCCCGCGGCCTCGCCCAGGCGCAGCCAGGCCTCGATGCCCCCCTCCCCCTCCGCCGTTCCATCATGGTCGACGATGCGCCGGATCCAACGCCGCCGTACCTCACGGTCGGGGCAGTTAGCCAAGATGGCGGCGTCCTTACGCGGGATGTTCTCCTGGTAGTAGAAGCGGTTTGCCACCCAGCCCTGAATCTGCGGGCGGCCCAGGCTTCCCTCGTTCATCCTCTCGTGAAAAGGATGCCGGCTATGGTAGCGCCGCGACTGGGCGCGCAGGGATTCGATGAAGCTCTCAGTCTCCGATTTAGATACGATCATATCTCCAGTTCCAGCCCATCCGCGGCCACTTCCAGGCCGCGCTCCTCGACGATGCGCCGCTCGGGCGCGTCCTCGATCAGGATGGGGTTGGTATTGTTGATGTGGATGTAGATCTTGCGCTCGATGGGCAGCGGGGCCAGCTGCTCCAGGCTACCATCGGCGCCGCTGATCGGTAAGTGTCCCATGTCGCGCGACGTCTTGTTGGCGATGCCGAGCCGGATCAACTCGTCGTCCTGCCAGCAGGTGCCGTCAAAGAGCAGGCATGTACAGTCTTCCAGATGGGGCCGCACCGATGGCGTCAACTCCTGCGCGCCTGGTACGTACACCAGGGTCCGGCCGGTGTTTTCGTCGGTGATCCGATACCCCACCACGCTCTCTTCTTCCCCCTCCCCGGTCCCGAAACGCGCCCGCTTGTTCGTGGGAACGTCGAAGGCCCGGTAGGACAAACCGTCCGCCAGCGGCAACTCTTTCCCTGTAACAACCGTCCGCCACTCGACGCGAGCGTAGGCGCCTAGCGTCTGGAGCAGCGATGTGCCCTTGCTGAGCGTCTCGTGGACTGCCGCGGTTGCGTGTACCTCGATGTAACCGGCCTCCCGCAGCAAGAGCAGACCCAGGGTGTGATCCAGCTCAGCGTCGGTGAGCAGCACGGCCTCGAGCGGGGAGTCCCTCACTTCTTGAGGGTGCAAAGCCGGGAAGGCTTCGATCTGGGCGCGAACGTCGGGCGAAGCGTTGAGGAGGAACCATCGCTTGTAGTCGGCGCTAACGGCCACCGACGACTGGGTGCGCGGACGGCAGGGTCGCGATCCGTCGCGCACGGACCTGCACCGGGGGCAACCGCAATTCCACTGCGGGAAACCTCCCCCCGCCGCCGCTCCGAGCACCCGCACCCACACACCGATCCCCCATCACTTTCCTCGATCGTTCTCCCTGGCCGCGATCGTCCCGCGACGAAATGGGAACAGGCAGACAAAGAGGCGCCGGGCCAATGGCCCGACGCCCCGTGATGTTCGACTACTCCGAATACGGCCAGATACCCGCGGACGCGGTCACCTCGGCGCTAGTCCCGCTCTCCACGAACACGGGGGTCTCCCACTTATGGAGT
>CAXTDD010000279.1:0-4749 GCA_964242955.1 uncultured Rubrobacteraceae bacterium
AGTCCAAGCAGGTCTGCGCCGACGCCCGCGACATCATGGGCGGCAACGGCGTCCTGCTCGAGTACCACGTGGCGCGTCACCTTTCCGACATGGAGATCGTGTACACGTACGAGGGTACAGACACGATACAGTCGCTCATAGTCGGGCGCGACGTGACGGGGATAAGCGCCTTCGTGTAGGTTTCAGGCATCAGGTGATAGATAGAGCGCCGGTCGGGGGATGGGTCCGACCGGCACTCTCGGGCTTGGTGGCGGGTCGAGGCTGGGGGCGCGAGCGCCGACAAGCTGGTGGAGGTGTCGGGAGGAAGAGGCTTCTGGGTGCGGTGGCGTTGATCGCGGCTTTTGCTCCCTTGACCATTCTTGCGGGCTCGGTGGTCACACCACGAGGCTGAGCGCCAGGATCAGGAGCAGGGAGACCACAGACGCCATCGAGGTCACGAGGGTGAGGGACTTGAGCGTTCCCTGGGTGGTGAGGCCCAGCAGCGTCTGGAACATCCAGAAGAAGTTGCTGTTCACCTGCAACGCGAACAGCGCCCCGGAGCCGATGGCCAGGCCGAGCACCACAGCGGGGACCTCGATGCTGCCCAGTATCGGGGCCAGTATGCCCGCCGCGGTGATGGCGGCCACCGAGATCGAGCCAATGGCGAGGTGCAGGACGGCCGCGATCAACCAGGCCAGCAGAATCGTCAGGAGGGCCGGCGTGCCCGCCTCCGCCGAGAAAAAGCCCCCCAGGATCTTGTCGAGCCCGGTCTCGCCGATGACCGCCCCCAGGGAGCCCCCGATGCCCGTGATCAGCAGGATCTGGCCGGTCGCGTTGAAACCCTTGCCCATCGCCTCTTCGACGTGCTCTTTGGTTAGCGTGCGCCACGCCAGCAGGTAGGCGCCGAGCAGGCCGACGAAGAGGGCGAAGACGGGGTCCCCGAGGAACGCCAGCACGGGGGACTCCAGACCAACGGCCTCGGCGACCGCGCCGAAGGCTATCAGGAGCAGCGCGACCAGGATGGGCAACAGCGACACGTACAAGGGAGGGGAACGATGCGCTGCCGGCCGTTGTTCCGTTGCGTCGGGGCTCTCTTCCCTCACCTCCTCGGCCGCGGCGAGGGTCTCTTCCGGCATGTCCTCGACGTGGGTTTCGTCTTTGGCCCCGTTCCACAGCCCGTACCTCAGGAGCCGGCCGTAGATGAACGTGGTGAGTACCGCGGTGGGCGGCCCTACCAGGGTCCCGTATACAAGCATCGTGCCCAGCGGCACCCCCAGCAGCCCCGCTATCGCCACAGTCCCCAGGCCGGGGACGACGAACACGTACCCGACCAGGATGCCGGCGGTCAGCGCCCCGCCCATCATCGCAAGCCCGTCCCGTCCGATCCGGGGGGCGGCGGACCGGGCGAGCGGGGACGAGAGCACGAGCTGGACGTCCACGTAGATGGCCGGGAAGACGGTGCTTAGAGCGGCGCTGAACCCATAGGGCAGCCTCCGGGGGCCGAAGACCCTCAGCAGCAGTTCGACCAGCTTCTGGAGGGCCCCCATGGCGGTGAGCAGCGAGCCCATGAGGACCCCGAAGCCGATGAGCAGTCCCACCTCGGCCATTATGTCGCCGAAGCCCCGCACCAGCGTCCCTATCGTGCCGCCGAACCCCAGCCCCGCCGCGAGGCCCAGGTAGAGCGTGCCGATCACCAGGGAGATCACCGGGTCGACCTTGGCCGCCACGATCAGCAAAACTACTGCTAGTATGGCGATAGCCGTGTGCAGCACTACCAGGGTGTCGCTCATGCCACTCCCCTTCTATTACCAGGACTCGGGCGAAGCCGGCCCCGCGGGGTCAGAAGCATGCCACAGAGAGAGCTTTGACGCCAGCCCGGTTTGGGCGACGGCAACACGACGGACCGTGGAGAGATGCGCGGGACCAGCACGGTCCGGGCCCTGCGGGCGGCGCTCGTCCCGGCCTTGCTCAGTCTGGCCGCGCTCATCCCCCGCTCGCATCCTCCGCTCGCATCCTCCGGCGCCTGACCGCCAACACGGTCCGCCCTGGCCGGCCCGGCAGCGCGGAGCAGGCATCCGTACTAAGCTGAAGCCCGAGCGACCGAAAGGAGCGACCATCAAAGCCATTCGACTGCACGAGATCGGCGGCCCCGAGAACCTCGTCTACGAGGACGTACCGGACCCGGAGCCGGGTAGCGGCGAGGTCGTCGTCAGAGTCCACGCCGCGGCGTTGAACCGGCGGGACGTGTTCGTGACGCGCGGGATGTACCCCGGCGCCAAGCCCGACGCACTGCCCGTCACGCTCGGCTCGGACGGCTCGGGAGAGGTGGTCGCCCGGGGCGAGGGCGCCAAGGGACCGGACGAAGGGACCGAGGTCGTCATCAACCCGGCGCTCTTCTGGGGGGACGACCCGGCGGTGCCGGGCAAGGAGTACCGCATTCTGGGCTTACCCGACGAGGGGACGTTCGCCCAGCTCGTCAAGGTCCCGGGGGACCACGTGTTTCCCAAGCCCTCGCACCTCTCCCACGAAGAGGCCGCGGCGGTGCCGCTGGCGGGGCTGACCGCCTACCGGGCGCTTGTGACCCGGGGAGAGGTACGCGAAGGCGAGACCGTCGTGATCCCCGGCGTCGGGGGCGGGGTGGCGTCCTTTCTGGTCCAGATCGCGTCGGCCCTCGGGGCGCGGGTCTTCGTGACCAGCGGGGACGACAAAAAGATCGAGGCGGCCAAGGACCTTGGGGCCGAGGGCGGCGTGAACTACAACGACGACGACTGGTCCAGAGAGCTCAAGGGCATGGCCGGGGGCGTGGACCTCTCGGTCGACTCTGTCGGGGGGACCACCTTCGACGCGTTGCTCTCGCTGGCGAAGCCGGCGGGTAGGATCGTCACTTTCGGGGCCACGGCGGGGCCGGCCGAGAAGCTGGTCCTACCCAAGATCTTCATGAAGAACCTCACCGTCCTCGGCACGGCGATGGGCACGCCCGAGGAGTTCGGGGCGATGCTGGACCTCTACCAGGAACGCAACCTGCGCCCGGCCCTCAACGACACCTTCCCGCTCGAAGAGGCCACGGCCGCCATGAACCTCATGGAAGAAGGCGCGGGCGTCGGCAAGATCGTCCTCGACGTGCCCGCATAGTTCTTATCGAGAAGGAGTCGGGGGACCCCCGCGATTATGCCTACCGTACTGCGGACCGGCCCATACCGCTGCTTCTTCTACACCGGCGACCGCGACGAGCCACCGCACGTTCACGTCGAACGCGATGCCAACGTCGCCAAGTTCTGGCTAGATCCCGTCAGGCTCGCCAGTAGCGGCGGTTTCGTCGCAACGAGCTCGAACGTGTGCGAAGATTGATCGAGGAGCATCAAACAGAGCTATCAAGGAGTTGGGATGAGTTCTTCGACGACTAGCATCTCCACGTTTTACGCGCAGAGCGTGTCCCTCACGGAGGACACGCTCCGCGTCGAGCTTTCGGACGGGCGATCGCTCTCGGTGCCGCTTGACTGGTACCCGCGACTCGTACACGGCACGCCAGAAGAACGCTCGAACTGGCGCATGGTCGGTCACGGCTCCGGCATCCATTGGCCCGCGCTCGACGAAGACCTCAGCGTAGAGGCTCTCCTGGCAGGTCGGGCGTCCGGGGAGAGCCAGCGGTCGTTCAAGCGGTGGCTACGCCAACGCACCGACGCCGACTCGAAATGACGAAACCCCAAGCCCGGTCCGAACCATGACACCTTCACATAGCCACCGATGACGGACTACAGGCTGGAGTTCGGTTGGGAGGGCGACGGGGGGCTCGGGGAGCGCCTGATCCGGGAGGTCATGGACGGTGAGAAGACCGCCACCTGCGCCCCCAAGTCGGACTACACGGAGGAGGAGCTGGCCGAGGTCGTGGCCGCCAAAGGCGAGATCGTAGACGTCGTGGACGAGAACGACGAGCCGCGGTGCCGCGTCCGGATGCTCGCCGTCTACGAGACGACCTTTGGCCTCCCGGCCCCCGGCGTCGTCAACGGCGAGGGCTTCGGGGACGACGCCGAGGCGTTCAGGCAAGACCACCGCGAAGCCTGGGCCGAGGAGATGGAAGAGGAGGGCAACCCGCTCTCGGACGAGACCATACTGGTGGTTGAGGAGTTCGAGCTGGTAGAAGTGGTGGGCGTGTAACCGCATAAACCGTCGGTCCTTACCCGACGCACCCGTTAACTCCGGACCAGATGGTTACCAAGCTCGCGGGCGACTTCCAGGACGTACAGGGCCTCGTCTGCTGTCGTCCGGAAGTTGACGAAGCAGACGCGCAGGCAGGCCCGTCCGTCCACGGAGGCGGGCGCGAGAAAGACGCGCCCGTCGCGCTGCATCTCGTTGGCGATGCGGAGGTTGTGGGCGTCGAGATCCCGGACACCGGGCGGGACGTGCCGGAAGCAGACGGTCGAGAGCATGGGGTCGTGGAGGAGTTCAAACTCGGGGCTTTCGCGCAGGGCTTCGGTGAGGTGGCGGGCGTTGGCGAGGGTGCGTTCGATCCACTCCCGGTACTGGGCGGCGCCGTGCACGCGAAACGCCATCCAAAGCCGTAGGGACCGGAACGGGCGCGAGTACTCGAGCGTGCGGTCCACGGGGTTGGCGACGTCGCCCTCGTGCAGCATGTACCGCTCTTCGTGCCCGAACGCCGCCCGCAGCCGGCCCGCCTCCCGCATCAACACCACGCTGCAGCTCTTCTGCACGCCGAGCCACTTGTGCGCGTCGAGGGTCTCCGAATCGGCGCGCCCGAGGCCCGCGAACAGC
>CAXTDD010000280.1:0-4745 GCA_964242955.1 uncultured Rubrobacteraceae bacterium
CCACGCCCGCCATTTGAAAGTGGTCCTGCAAGTCCCCGCGGTCGGGCACGACCACCCGGCAACCCACCTGGGGGATGATCTCGATAAACCCGGCCGACTCCAGCCGCGCAAGCGCGTCCATGACGGGGCGGCGGCTGACGCCGAGCCGGAGCGCTAGCTCGGAGCTCGAGAGGGTCACGCCGAACGGGTGGACGCCGCCCAGCAGCTCCTCGCGCAAACGCGCGAAGACCGCATCGGCCTTGGTGCCGAGCGCGAGACGCGGGATCTCCATACTCACGACGAGACCCGCGCCGCGTCGGGGGCGGGGTCGACGAGCCCGCGCTCGAGCACCGATCCGGCCGCCAGGAACGAGGCCGGCGGCGTCTGTCCCCACCAGAGGAGCCCCTGGCTCTCGTACTCCTGAAGCGTCCAGGTGACGGGCGGCCGGTCCAGGTCCCGCAGGTAGTCGCCGGCGTAGAGCTCGATGCGGTTACCGTCCGGGTCGCGAACGTAGAGGAAGTGCGCGTTGGTGATCCCGTGCCGGCCCGGCCCATACTCGACCAAACCCCGGCCCGCGTCCGAGATTACATCGGCAAGCCCGACCAGGCCCTGCGCGTCGTGGACGGCGTAGGCCACGTGGTGGAAGCCGGCCGTCTCACCGCGGCCGATGGCCATGTCGTGGCTGCCGGCGGCGCGGCGCAGCCACGCCCGCTGGGTCTTCCCCTGCTCGTCGACCTGGATCTCCGAGGCGGAGAAGTGCAGTGCTCCCTGCCAGTAGTCCAGGGCCCCGGCCACGTCGGAGACCCGCACGTTGACGTGGTCGAGCCGCGTCGGCGCGATGCCGCGGCGTTGGTGGGTGTGGCGCATCGGCAGCCGCGGGGCGGTGCCGTCGTGCAGCGCGACCTCCTCGATGGCGTGCTCGAAGTTGACGACGTGGCCGCCCGGCGCCCGGACCCGGAGCGTCCTGCCCCGGCCCGGGTTATCCTCCGCCTCGATCCAGCGGTGGGACAGACCGCGCGAGCGGTGGAGCCCGGCGAGCTCGTCGAGGCGCTCGTCCGCGTCCACGCGAAAGCCGAAGGCCAGCAGCCCGGCCTCGCGGTCCAGGCTGAGCTTCAGGGACCAGACGTCGAACTCGTCGGGCGCGCGGAGCCAGAGCGCCCCGGGCGACTCGGCATGCTCCACCAGGCCAAGCGTGTCGACGTAGAAGCGCCTGGCCCGCTCCAGGTCCGTGACCGCGACGTGGGCGTGGCTGAGCCGGTTGATCATGCAATCTCCTCGCCCCTCGCGGGAACGTATGCTCGAACCCGCGCCGCGAACGGGACCCATACGGCCCTCTCCGAAGTGGCATCAATCATCCTTAACGAACTCCTGGTAGGAGACATCGCCGGCGCTCTCGCGCTGGTTGAGGCCTAACGGCTCGAGCAGGCGCGAGTTCTCCACCAGCAGCATGCGAACGAGCTCCCCGCCGTCGTTGTAGTGCCGGTGCCACACCCACGGGGGCGTGCAGATCAGATCGCCCGCCGCCCAGCGCACGACCTCCGGCCCGATCTCGGAGCGTCCCTCCCCCGCGAGGACGACGTGAACCGACTCGTGGCGGTGGCGCTGCAGATCTCCCGCGGTCCCGGGCGGCAGCTCCTGCAGGAAGAACTCCATCGAGCGACTCGGGACATCGAGCAGCACCCCGATCCGCGAAGGGTTGTGCGTCATCTCGGGGTCGATCCAATGCGCGGACCCCGGACTGGTCACCAGCGAAGCGGGGAGCTCGCGCTCCGGGTCGTAGTCCTGCATGTGCCGCATGCTCTGGAGCCACTGCTCGAACGTCGTCATATGGATATACCCCCGTCGATGACGTGGCTGGTACCCGTGATAAACCCGGCCCAGGGCGAGCACAGGTAGGCGACCAGGTGCGCCACCTCCTCCGCGCGTCCCACCCGGCGCACCGGGATGCGCTGTATCTCTTGCTCCTCGAGTACTCCAACCTCCACCTGACCACCGGAGGCCTGGAACTGCATTATCTGCTGCCGGCGCGCGGTGTCGATCGGCCCCGGGGCGACGACGTTGACGGTGATCCCACGCGGGCCGATCTCGCCGGCGATCGAGCTTGCCAAACCGGCGATACCGGCGCGCATCACGTTCGACAGGTGCAGGCCCGGGCGGGGCCTGACCACGCCCGCGGTCGAGGTCAGGTAGACGATCCGGCCCCACCCCTGCTCTCCCATCTCGCGCACCGCCTCGCGCGTCAGCGCCAGGGCACTGCCGAGGACGAGGTTGTAGGCCGACAGCCAGTCGTCCTCGTCGAGCTCGACGAAGGCCGAGGGCCTGGGACCGGCGGTGTTGCTGACCAGTATGTCCAGCCCGCCCAGCTCGGCGACGGCCGCGCGCACCGCCCGGACGGGCGCCTGCGGGTCGGTGAAGTCGGCCAAGACGTAGCCGGCGGCCCCGATCTCCCCGGCAACCTCCGCCGTGTGCGACCGCGAGCCGGTGATGAACACGTCCGCCCCGCGGGCGGCGAGTTCCGTCGCAACGGCCCGTCCGATACCCCTGGAACTCGCCGTGACGAGCGCGCGACGGCCGCCCAACTCTCCGTCGGAACTCATAGTGCGAAAGCTAGCCTGGTGGGAACCACACGGCGCGGCGGTAGAGTCCGTCGGCGGCCTTCCGCCGTAGAGCGCCAAGATCGTGGATGCGGATCGGCTGGTCGTCGAAACCCCGGATCGCGACCAGCGCGCCGATGCTCTGACGGGCCGCGGTTCGCCCCAGGGCCCGGACCTTGCGTCCTAAACGACGAAGGCCCGAACGGTCGGGCGGCCGGATCTCCTTGGGTACGGCCATCGAACCGTGGGCACGCCCTCCCTACCCCGAGCGCCCAGGCCGTCGCGGCGACGCCCCATTCGGGGCGGCCTCCTACGGATAGGTCGGACGTGCGTCCGACCTGCGCCAGCGTTCTTAGCATCGACTCCTCCTTACTGGGATACTAGTATAACACAGGCTAGGTCGGTCCGCTGCACAAGGCCGGGTACGAAGGCGCGTTCGATGGCGACCACGGAGGAAGACTGCATCGGCGTTGCGCAGGCCGAGCCCGAGACAAGGAAGGCGATCGGTACGTTGATCTCCGGCGGGACAGGGATACCGGCACGCTCTCCCTGCCGTAGCCGAGGGTGAGGCGCACCACGGCCGACAGCACCGAAACGTGCGAGCCGCCGAGCTCGCAAGTGATCGGCCCCACCCACTCGTCCAGGATGCGGTTTGGCATCCGCGTGTAAGGCTCGGAGAGCCGGAACCGGCCCCCGTTCTCGCTCCGAAGATCCGCACCGCCGTGGTAGGATCCGTTCGCAGGCATGGACTCCACCTCCATGTTTGCTGTTTCGCCGCCCGAGCGCTCCGAGCCGGGCGGCTCTTCTCTGCCCGGAGTCTAGCTCCGGCGCCCTAACCTACCTCTCTCGCTCCCGCGGGACGGCTTTCGCGGCCTGGGACACCTGGGCTGGGTAACGCCGCGGAGGGCGACACGCGGCCACGTCTGCCCGCTGGCGGGAAGCCGCGGCGGCAACGAGAGCCGACCGCAGGCCCAGTCCCGGCGATCAGCGACCCCCTACGTTGGCCGGCTGCGGAACACCCTCGTTCGTCGGCTACCTCGCATGGTCGTCCTCGTCTGGCGGCACCCAGACGTGCGGCCTCTGTGGCCATCACGCTCGACACCTACTCGCACATGGTCCCCGGCATGGACGGCCTCGCGGCCGACGCGCTCGCGGACGCCCTCGACGCCGCTCCCGAAGGAGCACTCCATGGAGCATCGGACGAGCAGACGGACGGCGCCGCAGGCAGCTCCACGGGAGGCCCGGTAGCAGAGCAGACCGCCGACGCGCTAGTTGAGGCGCTCGGCTGAACGAGGTGGTGTTTCCGGGTGTGGGCTTGCGATGCGTGGTCCTTCACTGCGCCAGGGCACTGACACCGCACGGCTCGCGGAATGAGGCGGCTGCAGGCGGTTGCCTCCAACGACGTAAGCTCCGGTAGCTCCTTTGGGGTAGCGCTGGCGTTACCCCGAAGACTCCCTCCTGCGTCATTGTCCGGTTTTGGGGTCGTTGGTGGAATGGAGGCATGTCATCGAGAAGTCGGAGGTTCCGCGTGCAAAACCATTCCACGGCGAAAGACAACGGGGCTGAGATCGTTCGTGCATCCGACCTGTCGAAGCGTTACGGGCGTCGGGGGGCCGCCGTCAATGCGCTCGACCGCGTTACGGTCGGGTTCTCGGGCGGCGAGTTCGCCTCGATCATGGGGCCGTCCGGCTCGGGCAAGTCGACGCTGCTGCACCTGCTGGCCGGCCTCGACCGCCCTTCCTACGGATCGGTCGTCGTCGACGGCGCCGAGCTCGCCCGGCTCTCCGAAGCAAAGTTGACGACGCTCAGGCGCGACCGGCTCGGTTTCATCTTCCAGGCGTTCAACCTGATCCCGACGCTGACGGCCGCCGAGAACATCACGCTGAGCGAACGCATCGGCGGGCCGGAAACCGACGGGGCGTGGGTTGAGCACCTCGTGGAGGTGCTCGGTCTGGGGGATCGGTTGGGGCACCGGCCGAGCGAGCTGTCCGGCGGGGAGCAGCAGCGCGTCGCCATCGCCCGCGCGCTCGCCCATCGTCCGGCGGTGGTCTTCGCCGACGAGCCCACCGGGAACCTCGACTCGCGGACCGGCGGCGAGGTTCTGGAGTTCCTGCGGCTGGCGGCCGAGCGGTTCGAGCAGACGGTGGTGACGGTCACCCACGACGCGGCCGT
>CAXTDD010000281.1:0-4728 GCA_964242955.1 uncultured Rubrobacteraceae bacterium
CGCCATCCTGGGCGAGCTCCAGACGTCGCCCGTGCTGCGTTCGGGGGCGAGGCCCGGCGACCTGCTGGCCGTCACCGGCGAGCTCGGCGCGTCGGCGGCGGGCCTGCTCGCGCTGGAAGACGGGAGGGCAGGCTTCGGAGGGTTGAAGGACAGGCACCTGAGGCCCGGGCCGAGGGTCGAGGCCGGGCAGGCTGCGGCGAGGCTCGGGGTGGGGGCCATGATCGACCTCTCAGACGGTCTCGCCTCCGACGTGCGCCACGTGTGCGAGAAAAGCGGTGTGGGATGCCAAATCGACCTGGACCTGCTCCCTGTCGCCCGGGACACACGGAACCTCGCGACGCTTCTAGAACGCGACCCGGAAGTCCTCGCGGCGACCGGCGGCGAGGACTACGAGCTCCTCATCTCGGCCCCCGAGCACGTCCTCGAATCCCTCACGAGAGCCGTCGAGACGCCCGTCACCACCATCGGAGAGGTGAGCGGGTCCGGCATCATTTTCCGGCGCGGAGGCGAGGCGGTGCAAGGCCTCTCCGGCTGGGACCATTTTGGTTAGCACGCCGCCTTCGGCGGCGCGCTACCTCACACCGGCCATTCTTCTAGCGTCCAACCCATGTTCCAGAACATCCATTCGTAGCGGGCCGTGGTGACGAAGGCCCGTGTCGCGGCGGCTTTTCGAGTTGGGTCGAGGTCTTTGCAGGCGTGGTCGGCGAGGTCGAGGACGGCTTCGACGACGGCGCCGAACTCCTCGCCGCCGTAGGTCTCGATCCAGCGTGTGTAGCGCGGTTCGGGGGAGCCCCTGGCGATGAGGGTCTTGCCCACTTCGGCGTAGATCCAGTAGCACGGCAGCACCGCGCCGAGGATTTCGTGGTAGTCGCCGAGAGCCGCCGTCCTGAGCAGGTAGCTCGTGTAGGCGAGCGTCGTCGGGGCCTTGGGTGTCTGGTCGACGACGTCTTCCGGGAGGCCGAAGTCTTCGAGGAAACCCTCGTGGAGGCTGCGCTCGACGGCGATCGCGCCCGTGGCGTGCTCGGCGAACATGAGGAACGCGTCCTCCCCCGGAGAACGTACGCCGGCGAGGCTTAAGGAGCGGGCGTAGTCCCTCAGGTACAGGGCGTCTTGCAGGACGTAGTGCCGGAAACACTCTTCAGGGAGGGAGCCGTCGGTGAGACCCTTGAGGAACGGGTGCTCCAAAATCTTGGCGTAGACGGGCCGTATCGAGCGCCAGAGCTCGCCGGTGAACCCCCCGCGTGCGGTGTTGCCGGTCAAAGATCCTCCCCCCGGGCCCTCTGTGACACTCCACATTCTACGCCGCCACTGGAGACCGAAGCGGCCCCTTCGAGGATTAGTCAGCGAGGCAAAAAGCTGATAGCCGACCGCTGAAAGCTGACGGCGCGGTTCGCTTCGCGAACCACCCTAATCTGCGGAGGCGACGCGGTTGCGGCCGGCGTTCTTGGCGGCGTAGAGGGCGTCGTCGGCCTTGCGGAGCAGGTCGTCGGCGTCTTCGGCCCGCGAGAGGGCTTCGACGCCGGCGCTGATGGTCAAGACGTTCTGAGGGGGATTGGCCTCGTGGGGTATGCGGAGGTCTTGGACGGCCCCGCGCAGCCGGTCGGCGATCTTGGTCGCGGCCTCCGCGCCCTGCTCGGGGAGCAGGACCAGGAACTCCTCCCCGCCGTAGCGGTAGGCGGCGTCCCCGCCGCGCAGGCCCGACAAGATGGTCTCGGCGATGCGCCGGAGCGCGTCGTCGCCGGCGAGGTGGCCGTAGCGGTCGTTGTAGGCCTTGAAGTGGTCCACGTCGCAGAGCACCACGGCGTAGCTGTGGCCGTAGCGTTCGGCCCGGCCTTCGAGGACCCGCAGGTCCTCCCTGAGACGCAGCCGGTTCCCGAGGCCGGTCAGGGTATCCTCGCGGGACTGCTCGAAGAGCAGCCGGTTGAGCTCTTCGAGCTCGTCGTTCTGGACGGCCAGGCGCCGGTGGAGCTCCGTGACGCGCAGGGCCGAGGTCAGGCGCATCCCCAGCTCGTCGCGGTCGAGCGGTTTGGAGAGGTAGTCGTCGGCGCCGGCTTCGAGGCCCTGCAGGAGGTGCTCGCGGTCCCCGAGGGCCGTCAGGAAGACGAAATAGGTGTACCCCCGCCCGTCGCGTTCGGCCGCCCGGATCCTGCGGCACAGCTCCAGGCCGTCTATCCCCGGCATCATCCAGTCGCTGATGACGGCGTCAACCCCGGACTCGGCGCGGAAGATCTCCCACGCCTCCTGCCCGTCACGGGCCGCGAGGCATTCGTGCCCGAGCCTCTCCACGGCCCGCCGCAGGATGGTCAGCGAGACGGCGTCGTCTTCGGCGACGAGTATCTTCAAGTCGCGTCTCTCTCTATCTCGGCCTCCAGCGCGGGACCAACGCGGCCGAACTCCTCTTCGAGCCGGTCCACGAGCGCGGGCACGCCTGCCAGGTCGCCCGAAGACCCGGCCTCCTGCAGCCGGGCGCAGATCCGGGCCATCCCCACGGCCCCCATGTTGCCCGCGCTCCCCTTGAGGGTGTGGGCGGTCCGTCCCACCTCAGCCGCGTCGCCCCTCCCGGCCGCCTGCCTCAGGGCCGCTATGCGTCCGGCGGCGTCGCCGGCGAACATCCCGACCAGCTCGGAGAAGAGCCCGGGGTCGCCGAGCTCCCGCAGGCCCGCCAGCACCTCGGGGTCGAGTCCGGCGTCCGTGGAGGAGGGGACCCAGCGCTTCAGGACCCCCTTCAGCTCTTCCGCCTTCACGGGCTTGGCGAGGTAGTCGTCCATGCCCGCGAAGAGGGATTTCTCCCGGTCGCCGGCCATCGCGTTGGCGGTCATGGCTATGATGGGTATACGGCCGTCGCCGGCGGCTTCGTTGGCCCGGATCTCGGCCGTCGCCTCGTAGCCGTCCATGCCGGGCATCTGGACGTCCATCAGGACCGCGCCGTAGGTATTCTCCGAGAGGGCTTGTAGGGCCTCGCGGCCGTCGGCTACCACGTCCACCGGGTAGCCGAGGTTCTCCAGCATGCGCCTGGCGACCATCTGGTTGACGGGGTTGTCCTCGGCCACGAGCAGGCGGGCGCGCCCGGCGGACTTCCTCTCCCTGAGGCTGCGGCGGGTCACGATCTCTTCCTTCCTCTCGACCGGTTCGCCCATCACCGTCGCCATCGCGTCGTAGAGGTCGGACTGCTTGACGGGCTTGTTGAGGTACGCCTCTATGCCGGACTCCCTGGCCTCGTCGGCGTCGCCGTGGTGGCCCGCGGAGGTGAGAAGCGCCAGGCGCACGGACGAGGTCTCCGGGTCAGCCTTTATCTCGCGGGCGAGGCTTATGCCGTCCATGCCGGGCATCTGCATGTCCAGCAGGGCCAGATCGTAGGGCTCGGCCCGGCCCGCGGCCACCCGCAACTCCGCCAGGGCAGCCGGGCCGTTCTCGGCCTCCCCGTTCTCGACCGACCAGGAGGTGAGTTGCTGGCGCAGAATCTTGCGGTTCGTGGCGTTGTCGTCCACGATCAGGGCCCGCAGGCCCCGCAAATCGGCGCGCGGGACATCCTTCCGGCCACCCGGGGGCTGCTTGGGGAGGGCGACCTCGAAGGAGAAGGTGCTGCCGGCGCCGGGATCGCTTTGGACGTGGATCTCCCCGCCCATCAGGCGCACGAGCTGGCGGCTGATCGCCAACCCGAGCCCCGTCCCGCCGTAGCGGCGGGTGGTCGAGGTGTCGGCCTGGGAGAAGGAGCGAAATAGCCTGCCCCTCTGCTCCGGCGTGATGCCTATCCCCGTGTCCCGCACGGAGAAACGGACGGTCGCGGCCCCAACCTCCTCTCCGACCAGCTCCACCCGCGCGACTACCTCGCCCGCTTCGGTGAACTTGATCGCGTTTCCCAGCAGGTTCGTCAGGATCTGCTTGAGCCGGACGGGGTCGCCCACGAGGGCTGTCGGCACGTTCGGGTCTATCTGGTTCGCCAGCTCCAGGTTCTTCTCGTGGGCGCGCCCGGCCAGCAGGGCCACCACGTCCTCGACCGCGTCGCGCAGGTCGAAGCCCACCCGCTCCAGGCGCATCTTGCCGGCCTCCGCCTTGGAGAAGTCCAGGATGTCGTTGAGGATGACCAGCAGGTTGTCCGCCGACGACCGGACCGTGTGGGCGTACTCGCGCTGCTCGCGGTCCAGGCCCGTGTCGAGCAGGAGCTCCGTCATGCCGATCACGCCGTTCATCGGCGTGCGGATCTCGTGCGACATGTTGGCGAGAAAGTCGCTCTTGGCCCGGCTGGCCTCCTCGGCAACGGCCCTGGCCCTCTCAAGACCCCTCTCGTAACGCTTGCGCTCCGTGGCGTCGACGATGGTCTGGACCGCCCCGCCATACGAGCCGTCGGCCTCGAAGATGGGGGAACCCGTCGCCGAGAGGACCTTCTCCGTCCCGTCGGCCGCGGTCGCGGTGACCTCGTAGGCCGAGCTCACCCCCCGCAGGCGCATCTCCCTCTCGGAGATGGCCCTCTCCCTCTCCTGCGGGCCGAGAAAGTCGAAGAAGGACCGGCCGACGAGCTCTTCGGGGGAGGCGTGGCCCAGGATCTCGGCGTAAGCCTGATTGCAGAAGGTGACGATTCCGCCCTCGGGGGCGATGTAGGCCAGGCCCTCCTGGACCGTCTCGATCAGGCGCCGGTAACGCTCCTCGCTCTCGCGCAGCTCTTTCTCCGCCCTCTTGCGCTCGGTGACGTCGCGCGCGACGTAGAGGACCTGGTCTTCGGTGATGGGC
>CAXTDD010000282.1:0-4716 GCA_964242955.1 uncultured Rubrobacteraceae bacterium
TGTGGGCCTGGACGTCGGCGTCGCGCGCATCCCGCTCGTCTCCGCGGCCGTCCTCTTCGATCTGGTCGTCGGAGATCCCGCCTTGAGACCGGACGCGGCGATGAAGGGCGGGGTCGGGAGCGTCTCCGTGCGGTTGGAGGACGGCCTGATCGTCGCGGCCCTCGCCGCCGTAAACGCTTTCGGCGACGTCCGCGACCCGGATACGGGGGAGACCCTGGCCGCCCCCCGCCTCGAAGACGGCACCCCGGGCGACACGGCCGAGTTGCTGCCGGAGGCCGCCGCGCGGATGCGGTGGGGCGAGAACACAACTTTGGGCATCGTGGCGACCAACGCCCGCCTGACGAAGCCGCAGGCGGTCAAGGTGGCCCAGATGGCCCACGACGGCCTCGCCCGCGCCGTACACCCGGTCCACACCACGGTGGACGGGGACGTGGTCTTCGCGGCCTCCGTGGGCGGCATCGAGACGGCCCCGGACATCGTCGGCGTCTGGGGCGCTCGCGTCATGGAACGGGCCATAGTCCGTGCCGTCAGGGAGGCAGAAGGGATGGCGGGCTTGCCCTCCGCCCGCGAAGTGGGGTAGGCGTCGCCCCGAGCCGGTCCGCCCGGTCTACCCTTCCGAACCGTCCGGGCGGGTGAGGACCTCGAGGTTGTGTCCTGCCGGGTCGTTGAAGTACACGCCGCGGCCACCGTTGTTGGTGTTGAAGGTGCCCGAGGACGACTTCTGCGGGTCGGGCCAGTGCTCTAGCCCGTCCTCGACGATCCGACCGTAGATCCCATCGAAGTCCTCCTCCGCGACGAGGAACGCGTAGTGCTGCGGTTGGATGTCGATGCCCGGCTCGGCGAACAGGATGCTCCCGCCGTTGTCGAGCTCTACGATGAGGAACGGACCCCAGGATGCCGCCCCGGGCAGGTCGAACAGCCCGGTAAAGAACGACGCCGATTCGCGCCTGTCGTTCGCGAAGACGATGGTGTGGTTCAGAGTGATGGGCACGTAAGCTCCTTGCGATACGGCGCCTCCACACCTGACGCGGTCCGCCACCGGTGCGCGATGCTACGGAGAGCCTAGCACCTCTGCCCGCAGGCTGCCTCCCACGCAGGAAGCCTGCGGGGCTGGCCGACCGAGAAACCCCTGCTCGGGCGGACGTGCCTCCCGAACGGCCTGAAACCCGAAGCCTGAAACCTCTACATAAACTCCATGTCGTGGCCGGCCCTTGAGACCGCCGCCGCGCCGCCGCCCTCCTCCGGCGGTTCCGCGACGACGACCTCGGTGGTCAGGATCAGGGAAGCTATCGAGGCGGCGTTCTGCAGCGCGCTCCGCGAGACCATCGTCGGGTCGGTGATGCCGGCCTGGACCAGGTCTTCGTACCCGCCGGTCAGGGCGTTGAAGCCGACGTTGCCGTCACGCTCGCGCATCTTCGACACCACTATCGAGCCGTCCGCGCCGGCGTTGGCGGCGATCTGGCGGACCGGCTCTTCGAGGGCCCGGTGTACGATCGCGGCCCCCGTCTTCGCGTCGCCGTCGAGCGTGTCGAGCATCTGGCCGACCGCTTCCTGGGCGCGCAGGTAGGCCACGCCGCCGCCAGGCGCCACGCCCTCCTCCAGGGCCGCCCTGGTCGCCGAGAGGGCGTCCTCGACGCGGTGTTTCTTCTCCTTGAGCTCGGTCTCGGTGGTGGCGCCGACCTTGACGACGGCGACGCCGCCCGCGAGCCTGGCGAGGCGCTCCTGCAGCTTCTCGCGGTCGAAGTCCGAGTCCGTGTGCTCCAGCTCGGCGCGGATCTGGCCCGTGCGCCCCTCGACCTCCGCGGCGTCGCCGGCGCCGTCGATGATGACGGTGTCGTCCTTCGTGATGACGGCCCGACGGGCGCTGCCGAGCTGGTCGAGCCGGGCGTTCTCCAGCGTGAGGCCGAGCTCCGCGGTGATGACCTCGCCGCCGGTCAGGATGGCGAGGTCTTCGAGCATCCTCTTGCGGCGGTCGCCGAAGCTGGGCGCCCGGACGGCGGCCACGGAGAAGGTGCCGCGTACCTTGTTGACGATCAGCGCCGCCAGGGCCTCGCCTTCGAGGTCATCCGAGATTACGAGGAGCGGCTTGCCGGCCTGGGCCACGGCGTTCAGTACCGGCAGAAGGTCCTGGACGTTGCCGATCTTCTGGTTGGCGAGCAGGATGAGCGGTTCGTCGAGCACCGCTTCCATCGTCTCCTGGTCGGTGACGAAGTACGGCGAGACGTAGCCCTTGTCGAAGTGCATGCCTTCGGTGAACTCGAGCTC
Organism: uncultured Rubrobacteraceae bacterium; assembly: GCA_964242955.1. Taxonomy (GTDB): domain Bacteria; phylum Actinomycetota; class Rubrobacteria; order Rubrobacterales; family Rubrobacteraceae; genus Rubrobacter_D. The sequence continues at coordinate 2,266 of CAXTDD010000282.1, forward strand.
CATGCCGAGGGTCTGCCCCTGCTCGACGTTGACGACGCCGTCCTTGCCGACCCTGTCGATGGCGTCGGCGATGACGGAGCCGATCTCCTCCGAGCGGGCCGAGATGGCGCCGACGCGCGAGATCTCCTCCCGCCCGGAGATCTCGCGCGCCTGATCCCGGATCGCGGCCACCGCGGCCTCCACGGCCCGCCCGATGCCGCCCCGCAGGATGACGGGGTTGGCGCCCGCCGCGACGTTCTTGAGGCCCTCGCCGACGATGCTCTGCGACAGCACGAGGGCCGTGGTCGTGCCGTCGCCGGCCACGTCGTTGGTCTTGGTGGCGGCCTCGAGCACGAGCTGGGCGCCCTGGTTCTCGAAGACGTCCTGGAGCTCCACCTGGCGGGCGATCGTCACGCCGTCGTTGGTTATGGCCGGCGTGCCGAACGTCTGTCCGAGGACCACGTACTGGCCTTTGGGCCCGAGCGTGGCCCTCACGGCGCCCGCGAGCTTGTTGACGCCCCTCTCCAGCGCCCGGCGGGCGTCGGTGTCGAACTTCAGCTTCTTGTGCGCCACGGTGGGGCCTCCCTTTGGTCGGAGCCGTCAGCCATCAGCCGTCAGCCTTCAGCTTTTCCTCGACAAGTGAGAACCGGCGACGGGACGCGATGGTGTTACTCCCATCGTGCCGCCCCGTACACCGTATCCTCTGCCCTTGCGGTTCTAGCTGACGGCTGATAGCTGAAAGCTCTGTTCAGGCGGCTGCGCCCTCCGGGATGAGGATGCCGCGCCCGCGCAGGTTGCCGGAGTTGAGGTCCTGTATCGCGTCGTTGACGGCGTCCAGCGGGTAGGTCGAGGTGTGCAGCGTGACCAGGCCCCTGGCGGTCAGGTTCATCAACTCCTCGAGGTCGTTGTAGGTGCCGACCAGGTTGCCGATGACGCTCCGTTCGGTGGAGATGATGTCTATGGTCGGGATCTCGACCTTGCCGCCGTAGCCGATGACGTAGTGGAAGCCGGCAAGCCGGGTCATCTTCCAGGCCTCGTCTTGGGCACCCCGCTCGCCGACGTAGTCGAAGACGACCTCGGCACCCCCGTTGGTCATCTCCAATACGGTGTCCGCGTACCCTTCCCGGACCTGCACGGTCTCGTCGGCACCCCACTCCTTGGCGAGCGCCAGGGCCTCCTCGCTAGGGTCGACCACGATGATGTTCGTGGGCGTCATGGCCCTCAGGCACTGGATGCCGATGTGCCCGAGCCCCCCGGCGCCGATGACGACGGCGCTCGTGCCCGCGTAGAGTTCAGGCACGGACTTTCTGACGGCGTGGTGGGCCGTCAGGCCGGCGTCGGCCAGCGCGGCGATGTCCTTGGGCTGCAGGATCGGGTCGAGCTTCACGACGCTGCGGGCGCTCGTCCTCAAGAGCTGGGCGAAGCCGCCGTCCTGGGAGATGCCGGGGAAGGCGCCGTTCTCGCACTGCATGTCGCGCCCGGCGCGGCAGTAGTGGCAGAGGCCGCACGTCATGAGGGGGTGGCAGATCACCGTATCCCCCGGTTGCACGTTGGTGACCGCCGACCCGACCTCTTCGACCCAGCCGGAGTTTTCGTGCCCGAGCACGTAGGGCAGAAGCGACCCGTCCGGGTCCTGTATGGGCGCCCACTGGCCCTCGACGACGTGTATATCCGTCCGGCACAGGCCGGCCGCACCCACCCTGACGATGACGTCCAGGGGTTCTACTATCTTCGGCTCTTCGATCTCCTCCACCTTGAGGCTATCTTTGGGGATGCTGTCGTCGTAGCGGTGCAAACGGGCCGCCTTCATGCGGTCTCCTCTCTCTCGGGGATGCCGTAGCGGGTGGACAGGAGGCCGCGGCAGAGGCTCGCGTTCCCCTCGATGCTCACCCTTACCGTCTTCGCGAACCTGAGGTGCTGCACGACGGCCTCCTCGGGCACCCGCCTGCCGTCCGGGTCCACGACGAGCGGCGCCTCGGCCGAGACGTCGATGCCCAGCTCCGAGCGGCGCTCCAGGTACTTCTCGAACTCGTCTGAGGGCGGCAGGTCTTCGAGCCTCATGCGCGCTAGCTCCTCTGGGGAGTGGCCGTCTGCCCGAAGGGCCCGGCAGAGCTGCTCCTGGCGGGAGACGAAGCTCTTGCGCCTGAAGGTGGTGCGTAGCGCTTCGAGGTCCGGGCTCTCGGTCTCCTTGGGGAAGGCCCCGTCGAAGCCGTGTTGCTCGTTGACGCCGCCGTTGATCTCCTCCGAGGCGTAGTGGTCGTCCAGAAAGACCGTCGCCCGCTCGACACCCGGCACGGAGAGCGCCGCCGCCTGTGCGTCCGCCACCATCAGGTACGCGAAGTTCGGGGCGCAGAAGTACGTCGGCAGGCGCAGCCGGATGGTGGTGGCGTCGCCCTCTATCTCCAGGCCCGAGACGAAGTCGAGGTCCGTTATCGGTTCGTCCAGCTCGGGGTCCCGGGGGCCCCCGACGGG
>CAXTDD010000283.1:0-4702 GCA_964242955.1 uncultured Rubrobacteraceae bacterium
GGGGACGTCTGATGGCCGTGCCCCAGCGGCGCTACCGCTCGACGCTGCCCACGCAGCCGGCGTGGCCGGCCTGGGAGCAGGCCCCCTCCAGGAAGGGAGCCGCGAAGCGTCCCCGGAAAGAGCGCGGGAGGCGGCGGCGGTTCCTGGTGTTGGTGGGCGTGCCGGTGTTGTTGATGTTGGGAAGCGTCTATTTGCATACCGTGTCGGCCGGACTGGAGAACCGGACGGCGGTCTTGCAAGAAGAACTCGACGGGGCCAGGGCCGAAGGGGAGAGGCTCGAGGTCAGGGTCGCGGAGTTGTCGGCGGCGGATAGGGTCAGGCCGTTAGCCAGGGAGAAGCTCGGCATGAGGGACGCCGGCAGCGCCGACCTGCAGGTCATCAAAAGCAATCGGGAGGATGGGACCGAAGATGAGGGAGAGAAGAGAGGAGGGGAGCCGCGACCGCGCTGAACGCGCGATGGGCCGGAGCGCCAAACCCCCAAGCGGCACCCCGAAAAACTCCCTCCGGAGATCCCGGCAGGGCAAGAAGGGCGGGTCCGAGGTCGTGCCCATCGCGGGGCGGCGTCGGGCGCGCGAGAAGGGCGGCGCCCATCCGCGGGGGCCTGTCGGCGCGCGGGACCAAGGACGCACCCCGGTCGGTTACGGCCGGTGGCGGGTCGTCGCCGCGGTGTTCGTGGTGATAGCGCTCCTGCTCGGCGGACGGGCCGTCCAGATCGGCCTCACCGACGACGACCGGTACGGCGCCTTCGCGGCCGAGCTGGGCATCGAGCCCGTGGCCACGGCCGGCGAGGCCCGCGGCAGCATCGTCAGCTCGGACGGGCGGGATCTCGCCCGGAGCCTGGAGGCGGCGCAAATCATCGCGACCCCCTACCTGGTCGAAGACCCCGCATCGGCGGCCAGAGAGCTCGCCGGGGTGCTCGGCCCCGACACCGACCTCAAGGAGAGAGAGATACTCGGGGCGATCTCGGCGCGCAATGCCGATGGAGCACCCGCGGGCTACAGCAAGGTCGCCTCCAATGTGCCCCCGGAGACGGCCCGCGAGGTCGAGGAGTTGGAGATAGCGGGTATCACGACCGCGCCGGATACCGTCAGGGTCTACCCCGAAGGCGCCCTCGCGAGCCAGCTCGTCGGCTACCAGGGCGAGTTCGGGGAGGCGTTCGGCGGGGTGGAGGCACGCAGCGGCCAGCGGCTCGGTTCTGGCGAGGACGTCACCCTTACGCTCGACACCGCCGTTCAGCAGGAGCTGGAGGACGCGCTCCGGGAGACCATCGAGAAGCACAAGGCCAAGAGCGCCGTCGGCGTGATGATGCGCGTCGACGACGGCTCCATCGTCGCGCTCGCCAACTCGCCCGGCTACGACAACAACAAGTACAACGACGCCCCCGTCGAAGCCCAGCGCGACCGGGTCTTGACGGACCCCTACGAGCCGGGGTCCACGTTCAAGGCCTTCACGGTGGCCTCCGCCCTGGAGGCCGGCGCGGTGACGACGGAGAGCACGTTCGTCGTGCCCGACTACATCGCCGTCGCGGACCGCATCATCAACGACTCGGAGCCGCACGAGACGAAGGTTATGGCCCCGGCCGACGTTATAAGGGAGTCGAGCAACGTCGGGGCCATACAGGTGGCCCAGGCGCTGGGGGGGCAGAGGTTGCACGACGCGATCCTGCGCTTCGGCTTCGGCGAGCCGACCGGCGTCGACCTATGGGGCGAGGACGCCGGCGTCGTGCCCGCCTACGAGGACTGGTCCGGCTCCTCCATCGGTAACATCCCCATCGGCCAGGGCCTCACGGTCACGCCGCTGCAACTGGTTTCCGGGTACGCCGCCCTCGCCAACGGCGGCCGGCGGGTGACGCCCCACGTCGTCGAGCGGGAGAAGCCGGCCGCGCCGGGGCCCAGAGTGATAAGCGAGGAAACCTCGGATATAGTAGGCACGATGTTGCAGGGCGTCGTCTCAGATGGGTCGGGCCACCTGGCCCAAATTCCCGGTTACACGGTGGCCGGCAAGACCGGCACCTCCCAGAAAGTGGACCCCGATTCCGGCGCCTACACCACCGAGTACGTCTCCTCCTTTGTCGGCTTCGCCCCGGCGACCGACCCCGAGTTCGTGATGCTCGTGGCCGTGGACGAGCCCCAGACCACGTACTGGGGCGAGTTGGCCGCGGCCCCCTACTTCCAGGACGTGATGAGCTTCGCCCTCGGCTACTACAACGTGCCCCCGGACGACCCGGACTCCGCCCCGAAAGAGGCGCCCCGATGAGGCCCGCCGGCCTGCGCGAGGTGGCCTCGGCCATCGGCGCCACGCTGCACGGGACGACCGGAGACGCCGGGGTGCGCGGGGTGTGCACCGACTCCCGGCAGGCGCGGGAGGGCGACCTCTTCTTCGCCCTACAGGGCGCGACCGACGGTGCCGACTACGCGGGCGAAGCTTTGCGGCGGGGCGCGGTCGCGGTGGTCGCCCCGCGTCCGCTCTCCTGCCCGACTTTGGTCGTGGATGCCCCGCTGGTTGCGTTGCAGGAACTCGCGCGGTGGTCGTTGCGGCGTCCCGAAACCGGGGCGCCGACGGTCGTCGGGATCACGGGCAGCGTCGGCAAGACGACGACCAAGGACGCGCTCTCGGCCGTGCTCCGCTCCGCCGGAGCGCGGGTTTCGGCGACCGCCGGCAACCTGAACAACGAGATAGGACTGCCCCTCACGGTCCTCGCGGCCGGGGCCAACACGGAGGTGCTCGTCCTGGAGATGGGCGCCGACCACGTCGGCAACATAGCCGACCTGTGCTCCATCGCCGCCCCCCGCTACGGCATCCTGACCGCCATCGCCCCGGCCCATCTGGAGTCCTTCGGCACCCTGGATACGCTCGCCGCGACCAAGGGCGAGCTCGCCGCCTCCCTCCCCGACGACGGTTCTTTCGTCTCACCCCTGGGCGTGCCCGACGCCGCGGTGGCCCCCGGAAGGGAACTGTCGCGCAGGATCGTCTTCTCCCCCAGGCATGCTGCGGGCGCCGACCTGTGGGCTTCGGACTTTGCCGAGGACGAGGACGGGCTGCGCTTCGTGGCGCACCTGGACGGCGAATCGTCGGAGGTGCGCTCGCCGGTCTTCGGCACGCACCTCGTCGAGCCCTTGCTCGCCGCGATGGGCGGGGCCGTGGCGCTCGGTATGGACCTCGAAGGAGCCGCGCGGGGAACAGCGCGCCTCAAGAGGTCGGGGATGAGGGGCGACGTCTACCGCCTGCGTGACGACGTCCTCGTCTACGACGACTCGTACAACGCGGCCTCGCCGCCCTCCATGGCCGCTGTCCTGCGCTACGCCGCCGAGACCGCCAGGCGCCAGGACCGTCGCCTCGTCGTGGTGCTCGGGGGCATGTTCGAGCTCGGTCCCACGGCCCGCGCCTACCACCGCGAGATCGGCGAGCTCGCCAACGAACTCGGCGTCGACCTGCTGGCCTGCGTCGGCGACGAGGCCCGCTGGTACGCCGAAACCTTCTCCGGAAAGACCCTCTTCTATCCCGACGCGGGATCTTCTGTCGCGGTCCGGGAGGCGTTGAGGCCCGGGGATTACCTGATCGTCAAGGGCTCGAGGGGCGTTCAGCTCGACACCCTGACCCGTCAGTTGAAGGAAAGTTTAGCTCTTGTTTAGCGTTGTCCTTGCGGCGGCGGTGGCGTTTGTGGTGACCGTGGCCCTGGGGTCCACGTTCATAGTCTTCCTACAGTCCCGGAAGTTCGGGCAGTTCGTCAGGGAAGAGGGGCCGCAGACGCACCTGATCAAGGCCGGCACGCCCACGATGGGCGGCGTCGTGATGCTGATGGGCCTGGTGGCCGCGTTGCTCGTAGTGGCCCGGGCCAACGCCGCGACGTTCGCCACGCTGCTGCTCGTGGCGGTCGTGGCCGGGATCGGCCTCTACGACGACTGGCAGAAGATCTCCAAGAAGCGCCCCGAGGGGTTGAGCGCCCGCTACAAGTTCGGCCTGCTCACGCTCGCCGTCGTGCTCGCGGACGTGCTCTCGGTCTACTACGTGGGCGTGACGCAGACGGTTCTCGTCCCCTACTTCGACCTGAACCTCGTGCTCGGGCCCGGGATAGTGGGGATAGCGCTCTTCAGCGGCTTCCTGCTGCTGGTGATCGCCGGCACTACCAACGCCGTCAACCTGACGGACGGACTGGACGGGCTCGCGGCCGGGGCCGGGGCGCTGGCGCTGCTCGCGTACACGGCCATCGCGTTTCTAGAGCGGCAGTACGACGTCGCGATCATCTGCGGCGCGATGGTCGGGGCGATCATCGGGTTTCTCTGGTACAACTCCCACCCGGCAGACGTCTTTATGGGGGACACGGGCTCTCTCGCCATCGGGGGCGTCCTCGCCGCGGCGGCGATCCTGACGAAGACGGAGTTGCTGTTGCCGGTCATCGGCGGGCTCTTCGTGGTGGAGGCTCTGTCCGTGATGATCCAGGTCGCCGTCTTCAAGCTGACGGGCAAGAGGGTCTTCAAGATGGCCCCCATCCACCACCACTTCGAGTTTTTGGGATGGGAGGAGAACAAGGTGGTGGTGCGGTTCTGGATCGTGCAAGCCGCCTGCTCGGCTTTCGGCTTCTTCCTCTACTACCTGTTCCTCTACAACGCGGTCGGCTGACCCCTTGAAGACCCTCGTCTACGGGCTCGGCGAATCGGGCGTGGGCGCCCCCGCGCCGCCCAGCGCACCCGCCGGCCCGCGA
>CAXTDD010000284.1:0-4698 GCA_964242955.1 uncultured Rubrobacteraceae bacterium
CCTACCGCAACGACAACGACCCGACCCACACGCCGATGTTCCACCAGATCGAGGGTCTCGCCGTGGACCGCGGCCTCACCCTCGCGCACCTGAAGGGCACGCTCGCGGCGATGGCCCGCCACGTCTTCGGTGAGGACGCCAAAGTGCGGCTGCGTCCCGGCTACTTCCAGTTCACCGAGCCCAGCGTCGAGCTGGACATAAGCTGCTTCGTCTGCGGCGGCTCCGACCCGAACTGCAAGGTCTGCAAGGGCGCCGGCTGGCTGGAGATGCTCGGGGCCGGCATGGTGGACCCGGCGGTGTTGACGGAGGTCGGCTACGACCCGGAGGTCTACACCGGCTTCGCCTTCGGGATGGGTCCCGACCGCATGGCGATGGTCAAGTACGGCATCCCGGACCTGCGCCTCTTCTTCGAGGGCGACCTCCGCTTTCTGCGTCAGTTTTAGTTTCTAGAAGGGAAGACCTTTGCGCGTTCCGTTGAGCTGGCTCCGCGAGTACCTGGACTTCGATCTTGGCGTGGGAGAACTCGTCGAGCTCTTTACCCTCCACAGCCAGGAGATCGACGGCGTCTACCGCCTCGGCGTGACCGAGGGCGAGGTGGTGGTGGGCGAGGTGCTGGAGTTCGGCCCGCACCCCAACGCCGACCGGCTCTCGGTGGCGAAGGTCGACCTCGGCGGCAGGGAGGTCCAGATCGTGGCCGGCGCCCCGAACCCCTACCCGGGCGCCCGCGTTCCCGTCGTCCTCCCCGGCAGCGTCATGGCCGACGGCACGAAGCTCAAGAAGGCGAAGCTCAGGGGCCTCGAGTCCTACGGCATGATGATGAGCGAGCGCGAGCTCGGCATCTCCGCCGACCACGGTGGCATCCTGCTCCTGGACGAAGCATACGAGACAGGACGACCCGTGGCCGACTACTTCCCCGTCGGCGAGACGGTCATAGACATCGACGTCACGCCCAACCGGCCCGACCTGTGGGGCATGATCGGGGTGGCCCGCGAACTGGCCGCCATCCTGCAAACGGGTTTTCGCGTTCCCGACCCCGCGGAGGGGATGTCCCGGCGACAGACGTCCCACCGGGACGTCTCTACGGGGTCCGTTGGTGAACCGACCGGGGCGTTCGGCCTCACGGTGGAGGCAGAAGACCTCTGCCCCCGCTACGACCTGCGACGGATCTCCGGACTCGCATCCGGGCGCCAGGCCCCGCTGACGATGCGCCGCCGCATTTACGCCGCGGGGATGAGGCCCATAAACGCCGTCGTGGACGCGACCAACTACGCGATGCTGGAGACCGGCCAGCCCATACACGCCTTCGACGCCGCGAAGGTGCGGGGAGGTATCGTGGTCCGGCGGGGGAGGGAGGGCGAGAAGATCACGCTCCTCGACGGCTCGACCCGCTCCCTGGACGAAGAGATGCTCGTGATAGCCGACGAGGAGCGCGGGCTCGTGATCGCCGGCGTCATGGGCGCCGAAGATGCCGAAGTGGGTCCCGAGACCACGGACGCCCTGATAGAGGTCGCCACCTTCACCGGCCGCAACATCCTGCGGACCTCTCAGAAGCTCGGCCTCCGCACCGACGCCTCGGGCCGCTTCGAGCGGGGCCTGGACCCGAACATGGTGGACTTCGCGATGGAGCGCGTGCTCGGCCTGCTGGCGATCAGCCCCGGAGGAAGTGTCGCGCCGGACACCCTGAGCCACTATCCAAGACCCGTCACGCCCTGGAACGTCCCCCTCAGGTTGGAGCGCGCGGAGTTGCTGCTCGGCATACCCGTCGGGATGGACGAGGCCGCCGCGCGGCTGGAGGCGCTCGGCTGCGAGGTAGAGCGGGGCGAGGAGAGCCTTGAGGCCGCCGTGCCCACGTTCCGGGGAGACCTGCTACGCGAGGTGGACCTCGTCGAGGAGGTGGGCCGCCTTGTCGGCCTGGACCGCGTGCCCGAGGCGCTGCCCGGCGTCCCGCAGCCCGGCGGCTTGAAGCCGGAGCAACGCCGGACGCGCTCACTCAGGCGGCTTTTGGCCGACCTGGGGTTGGCCGAGGCCATAACGTACCCGTTCGGGCCGGACCGGTGGGCGCATGATCTGGGCGAGGACCCGGCGGGCGCCGTTCGGATCAAAAACCCCCTGAGCGCCGAGGGCGGGAACCTGCGGCGCTCGCTCCTCCCCGGCCTCCTGGACGCGGCGGCCCGCAACAGGACCTTCGGCGTGCGCGGGGGCGCCCTCTACGAGGTGGGACGCGTCTTCGAGCTTCTCCCGACTCCCGAAGGGTTGCGCGACGCCGCCCTGCGCTTCCGGACGACCGGGAAGGCGGACGCGCTCGGCCCGGATGCCGAGCCGAACGTGGACTCGCTCATGGGGGTGGGCGAAGTGGAGCGTGTCGGCGTCGTCCTCACCGGCATCACGCGCCCGGCGGGGTGGAACGTACCGGAGGCCAGGGCCGGGTTCTTCGAGGCCAAGGGCATGGTCGAACGTCTCGTCCCCGGCGCGCGCTTCCGACCGGGAGCCCCCCAATTCTTGCACCCCGGACGGGCGGCGGGCGGGTTCGCCGGCGGCGCGGAAGCCGGTTGGGTGGGAGAACTCCACCCGGACGTCGCGGAGAGTTTCGGCCTGGACGGGTGGCCCGTCGCCGCGTTCGAGCTCGATGCCGGCCTCTGCAACCCTGACCCCGAGCCGCGCTTCGAGCCGTTCGTCTCCGTGCCCACCGTCGTGCGGGATCTGGCGGTCGTGGTCGAGGAGGACGTTCCGGTGGGCGAGATGCTCGCCTCCGTCGAGGGGTTGGGGGGGAGGCTAGTCGAGGCGCGGGTGTTCGACGTCTACGCCGGCGCCCAGGTGCCGGGAGGCCACAAGAGCGTGGCCCTCGGTTTCGTCTTCCAGGGCGAGCAGACGCTGACGGACGAAGAAGTCGACGCTGACATGGATCGCATCGCGGCCCACCTCGGAGAGCACTTCGGAGGACGGGTCAGAACTTGAGGAGGCTACAGGCCGCAGGTCGCCCCCTTCGGGGGCTCTCAGGCATCAGGGCTGCGTATTCGGTACCCGGACCCGCCAACCACCCCTGATGCCTGAAACCTGTAGCCCTCAACGCCATTTCCACTCATCGCGCAGGACGCTCATCAAAATGGCGTCGTGGAAACCGTCGGCCCGCTTTATCGCCCGGCGGAGGCGACCTTCGTGTTCGAAGCCGAGCTTCTTGTAGGTCGAGATCGCCGTCCCGTTGAACTCGAAGACGCTCAGGCCCACGCGGTTCAGGTCGAGGTCCTCAAAGGCGTAGCGCACGATCTTCTCGATGGCCTCCGCCCCGAGGCCGTGGTGCCGGTCGTCCGGGTCGCCCACGATCACCGAAAGGTCCGCGGAGGCGTTTGCCTCGCTGACGTTCATCAGGCTGACGACGCCGACGGGCCGCTTTTCCGCTTTGAGGTGGATGGCGAAAGAGTCGTCCGTGGTGGAGAGCTCGCGCTCTTCGAACAGGCGCCGGACGGCCGAGCGGCCGAGCGGGGCCTTCGCCCAGCTTGTGAGGTGCCAGATCTCGGGGTCCCCGTACCACCGGGCGTAGAGCCCGTAGTTTTCGGGCTCGTGGCGCCGGAGCTGGACCCTCTCTCCGTCTAACGTTCTAGCCTTGCCTCCGAGTTGCACGCGCGTGAATATACCCGGTTTGGGATTGTTACGCTATGCTAGAATCCGCCGACGATGAAGGCGATACCCGACCGGATAGTGACTTTGGGCTTTGGCAAGCACGTGCGCGCCGACAGGATCGTGGCGCTCGTCCCCATCGAGGAGGACCGCGGCAGTGGGCGCCGCACCCTGGTCTACGTGGAGGGCGTACCCGACCCGCTCGTCGCCGGCCGGACGGAGGCGACCATCCTGCGCGACATGGTCGGCGTGGAGAGCGGCGCCAGCGAGCTCTTGCGCGAGCTGCAGGTCCAGATCGGCGGTGTCAGGCCCCTCCTGAAGTCCTCTATCCGCTCCGAAGCAGGCCTCGACCTGGACGAGCTCTCCCGGCGCATCACGGACCTCACCGGAGAGCAGGGCCCGCCACGGATGTTCTAGAGAGGTCGTTCTACGACCGCGACCCGCGGCAGGTCGCCGTCGACCTTATCGGCTGCGTTCTCGTCCACGAAACCCCCGAAGGCCTATCGTCCGGCGTCATCGTCGAGACGGAGGCCTACCGTCCGGAGGATCCCGCCTGCCACGCCTACAAGGGCCCGACGATGCGCAACCGCAACATCTTCGCCGGCCCCGGCATCGCCTACGTCTACGTCTCTTACGGCGTCCATCACCTGCTCAACGTCGTCTGCGAAGAAGAAGGCGTGGGAAGCGCCGTCCTGATCCGGGCCCTGAAGCCCGTGGAGGGCACGGAGCTTATGGCGTCCAGGCGCGGGCGTCCTAAGGATCTTTGCAACGGCCCGGGCCGGCTGACCCAGGCCCTCGGCGTAAAGCTGGCTTACGACGGCAGCGACCTGACGGACGGGCCGCTGACCATATCGCCGCCGGAACAGGAGCCGGAAGAGGAGATCGTGGCTACCACGCGCATCGGCATAACCCGGGGCACTGACCTGCCCTGGCGCTACCTGCTCCTCGGAGAGAAGAACGTCTCCGTGCGGCCGAAGACTATCGAGGGGCGGGGCTTGCGGCCGGGGCGCTCGAAGGCGTAATGGCCGGCCGCTTCGGCCTGGACGGCGCGGCGCTGGAGGTGGACCGCAGCCGCCTCGACCG
>CAXTDD010000285.1:0-4689 GCA_964242955.1 uncultured Rubrobacteraceae bacterium
GCGCAGGAAGGCCCGCCGGTGTACCAGAAAAAAGAGCCCCGGCTGGACACGCGGTGGACGGACGAGGTCGGGCCCGGCAATGCCCTGCCCGAGTACCCCAGACCGCAGATGACGCGCGAGCGCTGGCAGAACCTCAACGGTGTCTGGCAGTTCTCCGACGCCGCGGCCGGCGAGAATCCCCCTATAGGCCGGGAGCTGGGCGAGAGGATTCTGGTCCCGTATCCGGTCGAGTCGGCGCTGTCGGGGATCCAACGCCACGAAGACCGCATGTTCTACCGCCGGACGTTCACGGTGCCGGCGGGTTGGCGCACGAGCGGACAGCGAGTGCTGCTGCACTTCGGGGCCGTGGATTACGAGGCGACCGTTTACGTCAACGGCGAGCGCGTGGGGTCCCACGCCGGCGGCTACGACGAGTTCACCGTGGACGTCACCGGCGCGCTCGAGGCCCGGGGCCCGCAGGAGATCGTGGTCCGCGTCGTGGACCTGACCGACAGCGTCGGCCAGCCCGTGGGCAAGCAGACGCTCAGGCCCGGCGGCATCTTCTACACCGCCAACTCAGGCATCTGGCAGACGGTGTGGATGGAGCCCGTAGCCCAGGCGCGCATCAGCCGGCTGGACATGACCCCCAACCTCGAGGACGACGCGCTGCGCCTCAACGTCAAGGCGGCCAACACCCAGGGCAAAGTGGTCGAGGCCATAGCCTCCTCCGGTGGTCGTCAGGTCGGGCGCGTCGTCGGGCCCGCGAACAGGGAGCTCAAGCTGCCGGTCCCCGACCCGAAGCTGTGGTCTCCTGACAACCCGCATCTCTACAAGCTGCAGGTACGTCTGCGCGAGGGCACGCCGAACCGCCTCGGCGTGACCGCTGACACCGTGGGCAGCTACTTCGGTATGCGCTCCGTAAGCGTCCAGAAGGGCGAGGACGGCAAACCGCGGATGATGCTCAACGGCAAGTTCCTCGCCAACGTGGGGACGCTCGACCAGGGCTTCTGGCCCGATGGTATCTACACCGCGCCCACCGACGAGGCGCTGAAGTTCGACCTGCAGGCGCATAAGGACCTCGGGTACAACATGGTGCGCAAGCACATAAAGGTGGAGCCGGATCGGTGGTACTACCACGCCGATAAGCTCGGCCTGCTCGTCTGGCAGGACATGCCCTCGTTCCGGCCGGACTACGATCCGAACCCTTCGGCCCAGCGACAGTTCGAGGAGGAGCTGCGGCAGATCGTCGACGAGCACAAGAGCTTCACTTCGATCACGACATGGGTGCCCTACAATGAGCATTGGGGGGAACTCAACGGGGAGACCACGGCCCGCGTGGCCGAGATGGTCAAGGAGCAGGACCCGAGCCGGATGGTCAACACCCACTCCGGTTTCAACATCAACTGCGACCCTAATAGGCCCAACAACTGCGACACCGGCGCCGGCGACATCTACGACGAGCACGAATACCAGGGGCCGCCCCTGCCGCCCCCCATCGACGACCGGGCCACGGGCGCCGGCGAGTACGGCGGCGTGGCGCTCAAGCCGCCGCCGGGCCACGAGTACGATCCCCCGAGAAGCGTCGCGCCCTACGGGTTGGAGCCCTCGCCCCAGAGGCTCACCGAGCGCTACGAGGAGCTGCAGGACAGGTTGCGCCAGGGCGTGCAGAGCTGCGGCGTCTCGGCCGGGGTCTACACCGAGATCACCGACCTCGAGTACGAGATCAACGGCATGTACACGTACGACCGCGACGTCTTCAAGCCCTCCAGCATGGCCCGCATCCGCGCCGCCAACGAGGCCGTCATCGAAGCCTCCGAGACCGGCGACGGCGCTGTCTTCCCGCCGGGCACGCCGGGGCCGAACGGGGTGAGCTACTATCCCTTGAGCGAGGGCAGCGGGACGACCACGGAAGACCAGGGCGAGAACGACGCCGACGACCGCGACGGCACCCTCGTGGGCCCTCCGCAGTGGACCACCGGGCATCCCGGGTCCCCCGGCAACTCGGGGCTGCGCTTCGACGGCAACGACTTCGTTGACACGGGCGGCCCGGTTCTCGACACCACCGGGAACTACAGTGTCGCCGCGTGGGTCAGGCTGGATAGTCTCAACGGTTTCCAGACCGCCGTCAGCCAGGACGGTCCCAGTAATAGCGCCTTCTTCTTGCAGTACTCCAACGAGAACCGGCGTCTCGCGTTCAGCTTCCTCGGGAGGCGAGCCCTCGCCCCGACGGAGCCCGAAGTCGGCCGCTGGTACCACATGGTCGGCGTCCGCGACGCCGCCACGGGCGTGCTCAAGCTCTACCTCGACGGCCGGCTCGTCGATACCAAGGGCGCCTGCTTAGCCGATGCTTCCTCGGGCAACACGGTCATCGGCCGCGGCAAGTTCAACGGCAACCCGGTGGACTTCTGGCGCGGCGACCTCGACCAGGTCCACCTCTACGACCGGACGCTCACCGACGCCGAGGTCACCCAACTCTACGAGTCCAACGAGTAAGCCCGCATGGGGCGCGGGGCTGGAACACCGGCCCCCGCGCCCGGAAGAGACAGAGGTTGAACCCGAAACGGGAGCAGGATGCGACGGAGATGGAAGATCCGATGGATAGCGTGGGGACCGGGCGGACGCCGAGCCGGCGCGGGTGCACCATAGTCGGCACCGACGGACCGGATATTCCCGCTGGCACCCCGGGGCGGGACGTGATCTGCGGCCGGGGCGTGAACGACGGCATCGACTTCCTGAGCTCCCGCGGCGGCACGCCCGGCAACGATGTCAACTACGGAGGCCTCGGCGCAGGTATCTTCAGAGCAGACAATGGGACTCCGTGAGGCAGTAGGGGCGCGGGGACGGGGGTGTCACCGACGTCCGCCCCGGGCCCGAGGAGGTCGGGCGCGTCCGGTACGCGAAAGGTAGAGTAGGAGCGCAAGTGGCGAGAGGAGAGACGATGAGGAAGATCGGGTTACGGTGGTTGGTGCTGACGGTTCTGTGCCTCGCCCTGCTGGCGGCATGCTCGCCCCCGGGGTCGAACACCGGAGGCGGCAACCAGGACGGCGGCGGCGGTGGCGGCGGTGGTGAGGACGCGCAGCAGGTCGTCGAAGAGCAGACGGGCGAGATGACGGGCGGCGGGCAGATGGCCGTCTGCGACGTCGAGCCGCCCGACGTGCAGTTGGAGAACGCGGTGGTCGGGTTCTCGCAGAGCGAGGAGGAGACCAACCCGTTCAGGATCGCCGAGACGCAATCCATAAGGGACGAGGCCGAGAAGGTCGGGGTCGAGAAGCTCATCGTCACCAACGCGGCGTCCCAGATCAACAAGCAGAACAACGACATCCAGGACATGCTGGCGCAGGGGGCGGAGGTCCTGATCGTGGCCCCCCTCAACGCCGATGGCCTCGAGCCCGCGTTCCAGGCCGCCGCCGACGAGAACGTGCCGGTCTTTCTCATAGACCGCGAGGTCACCGCCGAGCCGTGCGAGAACTTCATCACGTTCATGGGCTCGAACTTCGTGCGTCAGGGCCAGCAGGCAGCAGACCTCCTCGCGGAGGCGACGAACGAGCAGGCCCAGGTCGCCATCCTGGAAGGGGCGCCGGGCACCTCTGTTGCGGCCGACCGGCAGAGCGGGTTTGAGGATCAGTTGGCAGCCGAGTACCCGGACATGGAGGTCGCCGCCTCCCAGACCGCCAACTTCGTCAGGACCGAGGGGCAGACGGTGATGGAGCAGCTCCTGCAGTCCAACCCCGACATCGACGCCGTCTACGCCCACAACGACGAGATGGCGCTCGGGGCGCTGCAGGCCATCAGGGACGCGGGCAAGACGCCGGGCGATGACGTCAAGGTGGTCTCCATCGACGGGACCAAGGGCGCGGTCCAGGCGCTCGTCGACGGCCAGATGAACGGAGTTGTGGAGTCCAACCCGAGGTTCGGGCCGCTCGCCTTCCAGACCGTCGAGCAGTTCCTCTCGGGGGAGCCGATCCCGCAGAAGCTCATCATCGAGGACCGCATCTATACTCCCGATAACGCCGAGGAGAACCTGGGCGCGGCCTACTAGGGGAAGGAGACTTTGGAGCACGTAGATCCCGTACTGGAGGTGCGTCGGGGGACCAAGCGGTTCCCCGGCGTCCTCGCCCTCGACGCCGTCTCCTTCAGGCTCATGCCAGGCGAGGTCCACGCCCTCGTCGGCGAGAACGGCGCGGGTAAGTCCACCCTGATCAAGGTCCTCACCGGCGTCTACCAGCCGGACGAGGGCGAGGTCGTCTACCGGGGCGAGGAGGTGAGTTTTTCGAGCCCCGGCGAGTCGCAGGCGGCGGGCATCAGCACGATCTACCAGGAGGTGAACCTGATCCCCCTCCTCAGCGTGGCCCAGAACGTCTTTCTCGGGCGCGAGCCGCGCAACCGCGTTGGTCTTATTGATGTGCCACGTATGAACCGCGAGGCGCGCGAGATCCTGGACCGCTACGGCATCGAGGCCGACCCGAAGGCCCCGCTGAACTCGCTGGCCCTGGGGCTGCAACAGATGGTCGCCATAGCCAGGGCCGCCTCCATCGACGCCCGCGCGGTCATCATGGACGAGCCGACCTCGTCGCTGGAGGCGCGGGAGGTCGAGACGCTCTTCGGCGTGATCCGCCAACTCCAGGCCGACGGCGTCGGCGTGGTCTACGTCAGCCACCGCATGGACGAGCTCTACGAGATCTGCGACGCCGTGACGGTCCTGCGCGACGG
>CAXTDD010000286.1:0-4689 GCA_964242955.1 uncultured Rubrobacteraceae bacterium
GATCTCGGTCGGCACGTTGTCTTCTTCCCTGGTTCATCCTCGCGAGGTCTTTAAGCCGGCCATAAGGGCGAGTGCTGCGGGTGTGGTGCTCGCGCACAACCATCCCAGCGGCAAGGTCGAGCCGAGCCGCGAGGATCGGGACGTAACGCAGAGGCTCGTCGAGGCGTCCGAAATAATAGGTATTGAGGTCCTGGATCACGTGATTCTGGGCGACGGGTACTTTAGTATGAAGGAACACGGAATGCTCTAGCCGTGTGACGGGCGGCTGGGGCGGTGAAACTCGGACGGATGGGGCGATAATGTTTGGAGGACTCTTCGGGCGGGACGTGGCGATCGACCTGGGCACGGCGAACACGCTGGTGTTCGTCAAGGGGCAGGGCATCGTGCTCTCGGAACCCTCGGTCGTCGCGATAGACAGCAAGACCGACAAGGTGGTGGCCGTGGGCTCCGCCGCCAAGCGCATGCTAGGCCGCACGCCCGGCAACATCGTCGCCATGAGGCCGCTCAAGGACGGCGTCATAGCCGACTTCGAGGTTACCGAGAAGATGCTCGCCTACTTTATCCGCAAGGTCCAGGCCCAGCGCCGGATCTTCCGTTCCCTCATAGGCCCGCGCGTCGTCGTCTGTGTACCGTCAGGAGTAACCGGCGTCGAGCTTCGCGCCGTCAAGGAGGCCACCGAGTCGGCCGGGGCGCGGCAGGCCTTCACCATCGAGGAACCGCTCGCGGCGGCCATCGGGGCCGGGTTGCCCGTGAACGAGGCGCAGGGGTCGATGGTCGTTGACGTCGGGGGCGGGACCAGCGAAGTAGCCGTGATCTCTTTGGGGGGCATCGTCAACAAGTCGTCCATAAGGATTGCGGGCGACGACATCGACGACGCCATCGGCACGTATATCCAGAAGGAGTACAAGCTCGCCATCGGCACCCAGACCGCCGAGCAGCTCAAGATAGAGCTCGGGAGCGCGTTCCGGCTGGAGGACGAGGAGTCCGCGGAGATCCGGGGTCGGGACCTCGTCACCGGGCTACCCAAGACCATCGTCATAACGAGCGAGGAGGTCAGGGAGGCCATCAGTGTGCCGGTGGACGCGATCATCGCCGCCGTTCGCGACACGTTGGACCGCACGCCGCCGGAGCTCGCCTCGGACATCATGGACCGGGGGATGGTGCTCGCCGGCGGCGGGGCCATGCTGCGCCACCTCGACGAGCGCCTGCGGCGCGAGACCGGCATCCCGGTCCACGTGGCCGATGAGGCTTTGATGTGCGTCGCCATCGGCAGCGGGCGTTCGCTGGAGGAGATAGACCTCTACCGCAACACGCTCGCCCCGGCGTAAGGCGACGTGGGGCGGAGAAAGTCAAGCGCCGCAAGCGGTCTCGTGGCCCTCTGTGCGCTGTGCGTGGTCAGCCTCGCGCTCTTCACCGTGTACGTGAAGGAGGGCGACTGCTCCGTGCAGGGCGAGTGCGGGCCGCTGCACACCGTCCAGCTCGGCGCCGCCGAGGTCCTCCAACCCGTCCGCAGCGTCGTCGGCGCCCTCTTCTCGCCCATCAGGGAGACGGCCGACAGGATCGGGCACGCCTTCGACAACAGCCAGGAGGAGCGGCTGCGCGCGGAGCTGCGCGACACGGAGGCTTTGGCCGCCCAGGCCTCGCGCCTCGAACGCGAGAACGAGCGCCTGCGCGGGCTTCTCAAGGGGCAGAGGGTCGCCTACGAGTACGGGCCGCTCGCGCGCGTCGTGGCGCCCGTGGGCGACCAGTTCAGCGACAGGATCGTCATAGACGTCGGCACCGAGGACGGCATAAAGGCGAACCAGCCCGTGGTTATAGGCGAGAACACGCTCGTCGGGCGCACCGAGGAGGTCTCCAGGAACACGGCCCAGGTCATGCTCATCACCGACCAGATGTTCGCGGCGGGGGTGAGGATCGTGCCCCCTGCCCAGTTCGACCCGGGTTCGGGTGAGATCTCGCCTGCCGTAACGGACGAGAACACCTCCTACGGGCAGGGGATGCTCAAGACGAGCCTGGAGGGCTACTTCGGGGTGGATTACGTGGACCTGAGCCTGCGGGCCGAGGAGGGGGACTACGTGGTCACCAGCGGCCGGGCCGGTGGGCGGGAGCTGCTGCAGCCGCCGGGCCTCTACGTCGGGACCGTCGAGTCGGCGACGTCCCAGGACATCGAGCAGTTCAAGAAGATAGTCGTGGATCCAGCCATGAACTCGGACGACCTGGAGGACGTCAGGGTCATCGTCGGCTGGTCCGGACAGGAGGGTTAGCGGTGGTCGAGCAGGCCTCCGTCGTTCGGGCCTCCATCGTAGTGGCGGTGGCGGCCCTCATCGAGGCCGTGCTCGGACCTTACCTCGCGTTCGGCTACATCTCGCCGAAGTTCGCCCTGATCGCGGTCGTGTTCGCGGTCTCACCGCTGCGGGACCTGCAGGCCGTCCTCCTGGGCTTCTTCGGCGGTATCCTGCTCGATTCCTTGGGCAGCGGCCTCTTCGGGGTGGGCGCGCTCGCCGGCCTCGCGGCGGCCACGCTATCGGCGCGGGTCAGCGCCGTGCAGCGCAGGGGCACCGAGCGGGTGCTGCTCGCCCAGGTGGTCGCGGTCTCTGTGGTTGCCTACGACCTGCTCGGGTGGACGGCCAGGAGCCTCGCCGGCCTCGGCAGCCCTCCCTTCGCCGAATACGCCGTCGCGGGTATACTCCCCGACGCCCTGTTAAACGCCGTGCTGGCCTACCTGGTCGGGGGGTGGCTTCTGAGGGTGGTCAACGCCAAGAGCCGTAACTGGGAGTCCAATTGAGCCTTACCCGCGAAGACTTTCTGCGCCGGGAGAACCGCAAGGCGAAGAAAGAGAACCTCCGCATGTGGAGGTCGATGGACTTCGTCCTGCTGCTCGTCTCCCTGGCGCTCTCCGCGTTCGGCATCCTGGCCGTCTACGTCGCCGGTAAGGCCGCGGGGGAAGACCTTGCCGTTGATCAGTCCATAGGGTTCGCGGTCGGGCTCGCCGGTGCCATCCCGCTCGCGCTAATCGACTATAGGGTCTGGCGCAGGTTCTTGAGGCCCATCTACGGCCTCGCCATCGTCATGTTGCTCGCGGTCACCCTGCTCGGCGTCGAGATCAATGGCTCTACGCGTTGGATCGTCGTAGGCCCCGTGCAGGTGCAGCCATCGGAGTTCGCCAAGCCGCTCATCGTCGTCGTCCTCGCTGCCTTCTTCGCCGAGAAGGCCGTGGGCGAGCATGGAGTGTTCCTCAAGGCCCTCGGCATCATCGCCGTGCCGGGCCTGCTCGTCTTCGTCCAGCCGGACCTCGGCACGGCGCTGGTCTTCGGCGCAGTCTTCGTGGTGATGTCGTACGTGGCCGGGGCGCGCCTGATCCAGATCGGCGGCCTCATGGTGGCTACAGTCGTCGCGGCGGTCTTGAGCGTGAAGCTCGGCATCCTGGAGGAATACCAGGTGGCGCGGCTGACGGCGTTCATGAACCCGAGCGGGGCGGATACCGTCGGGTACCAGGTGGCGCAGTCCAAGATGGCGATAGGATCCGGCGGCATAACGGGCAAAGGATTCGACGCTACGACGCTCGCCAACCTGGGCTTCCTGCCGGAGCAGGAGACGGACTTTATCTTCTCGAACCTGGCAGAGAGGATCGGGTTCGTCGGAAGCGCGGCGCTCGTCTTCCTGTTCTTTTTCTTGATATGGCGCATACTCCACGTTGCGACCATCTCCAGGGACAGGTTCGGCGTCCTGATCGCGGTCGGGATCGGCACGATGTTCTTGTTCCACGTCTTCGTGAACGTCGGGATGACCATGGGCATCATGCCGGTCACCGGCATCCCGCTCCCGTTCATCTCCTACGGGCGAAGCAGCCTCGTCGTGAGCGTGATGTCGCTCGGGCTGTTGCAGAGCATCGCGATGCGCTCCCGCTCGGAGGTCTCCAAGCACCCGAAGGTGTGACCCGAAGGCGTGGCCGCGCGGTGGTCGATGCGCCCCGAGGCGGGTATAATGGTCCGTCGTAGAGCACGTTTGATCCCTTTGCAGAAGTCACGATGTTCCAGGAGCGGTTTATGTTTGCGGTTGTGAAGAGCGGCGGAAAACAGTACAGGGTGAGGGAGGGCCAGGAGTTGGTCCTGGACCGCGTCAGGGGCGAGGTCGGCGACGCCGTCGAGTTGCCGGTGGGCTTCGTGGCCGACGACGACGGTTTCGACCTCGGCGCCAGGACGGCGCGGGTGGAGATCCTGGAGCATCTGCGGGGGGAGAAGATCCACATCTACAAGTACCGGCCGAAGAAGAACTCGCGCAAGAAGACCGGGCACCGGCAGGCCCAGACCCGGGTGAAGATCCTGGAGGTTCAGAATGGCTCATAAGAAGGGTGGCGGGTCTTCCCGCAACGGCCGCGACTCGGCGGGCAGGCGTCTGGGCGTGAAGGCCTACGGCGGCCAGACGGTGACCGCCGGCAGCATCATCGTGCGCCAGCGCGGCTCGAAGGTGCTCGCCGGTCAGAACGTCGGCAAGGGCTCGGACGACACGCTCTTCGCCAAGGTGGACGGCAGGGTCGACTTCGGGCGCACCCGCGGCAAGAGCCGGGTGCGCGTCGTGGAGGAGCCCGTCCTCGAGGAGGCCACGGCCTGACCACTACCCGCACCGGGGGTATGTAGCCCCTTTGCAGTTCGTCGATGAAGCCAGCTTCGTCGTCCGCGCCGGGCGCGG
>CAXTDD010000287.1:0-4687 GCA_964242955.1 uncultured Rubrobacteraceae bacterium
TGAGCGCGAAGGCCGCGTCCTGGCGCAGCACGGGATAGATGCCCCGCGCGCCTGAGTTCAAGGAGTTCCCCAATCCCTCCGTCATGGACCCTTCGGGACCGTCCTCGACCAGGAACTGGTTCGTCCCGAGGCAGGCGACGAGCCCCCGCCCGTCGGGTAGGGGCGACCAACTGTTCGCCGCCGCCGGCACGCCGACGCCGCGGTCTTCGAGCCACCCCTGGGCGTTCGGGCCCTTGACGCCGAAACGCTTGAGGGCGCTCACGTCGCAGAGGGCGAGATGATCTTTGAGGATGGCCTCGCCCCGCGGGTCCCCGAAGTGGAGCGCGGCCGGCGTGCGGCCGATCCGGCCCCACTCGGGGCCGAGACGCTCGAGCGCGTCGTGCACCGGGCTGCGCGTGACGACGGCGCCCTCCATCACGCCTTACCTCCCTGGTAGGCGACCTCTCTCTGCTGTTCGGCCTTCTGGCGGGAGTTGTCCGGGTCGTAGAACGGGACGCTCACCACCTCGGCGTCGACCACCGCGCCGCCGTCGGCCCGGATCTGGAACCGCGAACCGACCGATCTGTCGGCCGGCAGGAAGGCCAACCCTATGACCTTGCCCAGGGCCTCGCTGTAGGCGATGCTGGTTACCCGGCCGATGATCTCGCCGTCTTCTACGACCAGGTGGCACTCCTTGGGCCTGGGTCCCTCGCCGCCGTTTATTAGGGCGAAGCCGGCGAGCTTGCGGTCCTGGGTCCTCTGGCCGATCAGACGCCGGTCCTCTCCCCCGCGCTTCTCCTCTTTTTGTCCCTTCTTTTCGAGGATCTTGAGCGTGCGCTGCCCGATAAAGAAGGGTTTGTCGAGCTTTACGGCCCACCCCATGTTCGCCTCCCAGGGGTTGGTGAGGCCGTCGGTGTCCTGGCCGACGATGACGTGCCCCTTCTCCAGCCGCAGTCGGCGCTGGGCCTCGACGCCGAAAGGCCTGATGCCGAAGGACGCTCCGCCCTCCGCGAGGGCGTCCCACACGTGTAGCCCGCCGTCGGCGGGGACGTGCACCTCGTAGCCGAGCTCGCCGACGAAGCCGACGCGCATGACGCGGGCCGGAACGCCGGCGACCTTGCCCTCGCGCACGCCGAGGTACGGGAACGCCTCCTCGGAGAGGTCGAGGTCGGTCAGGCCGGAGAGGACCTCACGAGAGTGCGGGCCGGCGAGGTTCATCGCGGCGAAGGCGTTGCTGTAGTTGGTGACCTCCGCGCCGAGGTCCCAGACCTTGACCCACCGGGTCATCTCCCTGTACAGGGCGTCGACGCCGGAGGTGGTCGCCGTGAGGTAGAAGTGCTCGTCGGACAACCTGGCGCAGACGCCGTCGTCCGTGATCGTCCCGGCCTCGTCGGTCATCAGGGCGTACCGGGTCATCCCGACCTTGAGCCTGGCGAACCGGCCCGTGCAGATCCGCTCCACGAGCTCCAGCGCGTCGGGTCCCGCGACTTCCAGCTTGCCCAGCGTCCCGACGTCTATGAGGCCGACATCCTGGCGGACCGCCCGGACCTCGGCGAGTATCGCGTCTTCGCGCCCTACCCCGGGCGTCGCGTAGTACTCCGGCCTGAACCAGTCGCCGGCCCGCATAAAGACCGCGCCGCGCTCCTCGTGGCGGCGGTGCATCGGCGTCCGGCGGGCAGGATGGAAGCTGCGCCCGGCCAGCACGCCCATCGGCACCGGGTGGAAGAACGGGCGGGAGGTGATCGTGCCGGTCTCCTCGATGGTCCTGGTCATCAACCGCGCCACGATGCGAATGCCGTTGGTGTTCGAGTGCTTGCCCTGGCTCGGCCCCATTCCCAGTGTGGCGAAGCGGTTGACGAGCGCGATGCTGTCGAACCCCTCCTGTATGGAGTTCTTTATATCCTTGAGCTGCACGTCCTCGTCCAGGTCGACGAAAACCATGCCCTTCGGGTGGTCGTAGACGGGGTAGGGATGGCTGGGCGCCGGGCCGGAGTGCCGGGGCATCTCCGCCGGTGCATCGGCCGCCCCACTCTTCCCGACGTGACGGGCGGCCTGGAGGCCGGCGCGTTCGCCGTCCAGGACCTTGTCCCCGGCGCGGTAGACGCCGTTGACGCGGCCGGCGGCGAAGATCCCGTCGGCGAGCTCGGCGGGGACGAACTGGTGCAGGTCATCCGAGTAGCCTAGTCTGCACCCCGATTGGGCGAGCAGGGCGGCGTTCGCGGCCCAGCCGACGCTCATGCAGATCCCGTCGCACGGGGCCTCGAAGGCCCGGCTGGGCACGGGGTTGTTCTGCACGTCGAGCGGCGCGATGACCGCCCCCCCCACCCCGACGCCTCTCTTCGCGGCCGTGGCCTCGTACACGCAGTGACCCGTGTGCACCGCGACCCCGGCGTCGCGTACGG
Source organism: uncultured Rubrobacteraceae bacterium (assembly GCA_964242955.1). Taxonomy (GTDB): domain Bacteria; phylum Actinomycetota; class Rubrobacteria; order Rubrobacterales; family Rubrobacteraceae; genus Rubrobacter_D. The sequence goes on from CAXTDD010000287.1 coordinate 2,382, forward strand.
CATCCCCGAGTTCGGACTGCTCGCCCTCGTGACGCAGGTCCGCGACGGCGGCGACATCGACACCCGCCTCCAGGAGGTCGAGCGCCACGCCGTAGGCGTCGCTGTTGGCGGCGAGGACGACGCCCTTATCGAAAGGCTTGACGGCGTAGCGGTGGATCAGGCGCCGCGCCGCCGACCCGAGCATGACGCCGGGCATGTCGTTGTTGCGGAACACGGCGGGCTGCTCCATCGCCCCGCCCGTCACGACGACGGACCCGGCCCGCATCTTGGTCATCCCGTGTTCTTTGTGGACCAGCGGGATCCAATGCTCCTCGAAGTGGGCGCTGGCCACGGTATCGGCCCTGAAGTCCACGTTGGGGTTGTTCTGGACCCTCTCCAGAAGGCCGGCGAGCATCCCGCCCCCGTTCGCGCCCTCCGCGTAGGTGAGGGTCCCGCCGGGGCGGGCGTTCTCGTCTACGAGGACGACCTTCGCCCCGGCCTCTCCGGCCGCCGCCGCCGCGGCGAGCCCCGAGGGACCGGCTCCCACCACGAGCACGTCGCAGAAGCCGTAGCCCTTGCCCCAGCGGCGCCGCTCCTCGCCGGGCGTGACGTACCCGAGCCCGGCCGCGGAACGTATGAACCTTTCCCAGTACGGGAAGAGCTTCGCCGGTTTGTGGAACGATTTGTAGTAGAAGCCGACGGGCAGGAAACGGGCGAGACGGTTGTTGACCTGCCCGAGGTCCATCTTGAGCCCGCCGACGGTGTTGACCGCCTTGAGCTTCTGGCCCTCTTCCAGCGCCGTCACGTCCGCCCGGATGTTCAGCAACGAGCGGTCCTGCACCATGACGTTGGTGTCGTGGTCGGCGAAGCTGAAGACCCCGCGCGGGCGATGGTACTTGAAGCTGCGTCCCAGCAGCCGCTTGCCCGAAGCCCACAGAGCGCTGCTTATGGTGTCTCCGGCGAAGCCGGCGTGCTTTCTCCCTTCAAACGAGAACTCGAGCGGCCTCGTGCGGTCGATCCACTCGCCCTCTCGCGGGGCCAGGCGCTCAGCCATGCTCCACCTCATCCCCGTACAGGTAGGTCTTCTTTACGTCGTTGGTGCCGGTGTCGCGCTCGGCCACGAACCAGGTGCCGCTGGCGAGGTGGTACCACCACTCGCGCCTGAGGCCGGGCGCCCCGTTGCGGTTGTACACGTAGTCGGTCCATTCAGCGTCCGTGGCGGCGTCGGGGTCGGGCATCTCCCGCAACTCTCCGCCGAAGACAAACTCCTGGATGGGCCGCGGTCCGTTGATCGGGCAGTCGAGTATCTTCATCTCTAATGCCCCACCGACGCGGCGCCCTTTTCGCCGGTCAACTCCAGGTCCTCGAAGCGGGAGAGCCTGAAGGCGTCTATCAGCCCAGGTTCGCGGTCGGTGGCGACGGTCTGGGCCATCGTCTTGCCGCTCACGGGGGTCGCCTTGAAGCCCCAGGTTCCCCAGCCCGCGTCGATGTAGAACCCGTCCACCGGCGTCCTGCCCATGATCGGGGCGAAGTCCGGCGTCATGTCGCACAGACCCGCCCACACGCGCAGTATCTTCACGTTCGACAGGAACGGGAACAGGTCGAGCATGTGGCCCGAGAGCCCCTCGGCGAACTCCAGCGTGGAGCGCATCGAGTTCAACTCGTAAGGGTCGGTCGACCCGCCCATCACGAGCTCCCCGCGCGAGGACTGGCTCACGTACACGTGCAGGCTGCCGGAGACCATGATCTTGTCCAGAAAAGGCTTCAACGGCTCCGTCACGCACGCCTGCAAAGGCCTGACCGTGAGCGGCGTCCGCAGCCCGACCATGTCCGTTACGGAGGGCGTCCAACCGGCCACCGCCGAGAGCACCTTCGGCGTCTTTACGTAACCCCGGTTGGTGCGCACCCCGACGACCCGGTCGCTCTTCACGTCTATCCCGGTAACCTCGGTGCCCTGGTGGATCTCCACTCCTCGCTCATCAGCCCCGGCCCCGTAGCCCCACGCGACGGCGTCGTGGCGGGCGATCGCGCCCGGCGGGTGGTAGAGGGCGCCCATGATCGGGGCGTCCCCCCCGCACGTGAGGTCTATGGGCGGACACGCCGCCTTCACGTCCTCGGGCTCGACGTACTCCGAGTCGACCCCCATGTGCTTGTTGACCTCGGCCCGCCAGCGCATGGTCCGTATGGAGGAATCACTGTGCGCCAGCGTGAAGTGCCCGCGCTCGGAGTAAAACAGGTTGAGGTCGAAGTCGTTCGACAAATCCTTGAACAGCCGGATGCTCTCGTCGTAGAACTTTACGCCCTCGGGCGTGAGGTAGTTCGAGCGG
>CAXTDD010000288.1:0-4676 GCA_964242955.1 uncultured Rubrobacteraceae bacterium
GTCTCCGCGAGGTTGGGCGGGGCCTGGACGGTTACGTCGGCGGGGAGGAGGAGTCGGGCGAGGGCTATGGTGGCTAGCATCTCGTCTTCCGAGGGTTCGGGGGAGAGGGCCATCCTCGTGCCCGGTTTCGCCCGGAAGTTCTGGACGATGCACTCCTGGACGTTGCCGTACTTCTCGTGGACGTCGCGGATCGCGAGTAGCGTATCCACCCGCTCCTCGACGGTCTCCCCGATCCCGATCAGGATGCCCGTCGTGAACGGCACCCCGAGCCTTCCGGCCTCTTCCATGGTCTTTATGCGCTTGGCCGGCACCTTGTCGGGGGAGGCCCAGTGGGCGAGGTTCGGGCCGAGCAGGCGGTCGGAGGCCTGCTCCAGCATGATCCCCTGCGACACCGCGACGTGCCTGAGCGCCCGCACCTCCCCGCCGGAGAGCACCCCGGGGTTGGCGTGCGGCAACAGACCCGTCTCCTCCAGCACGAGCCGGCAACAGTGCGCCAGATACTCGATGGTGGTCTCGAAACCGAGCTCGCGCAACTCGCGCCGCGCCTCCGGGTAGCGCTTCTCGGGCTTGTCCCCGAGCGTGAAGAGGGCCTCCTTGCAGCCGGCCTCGGCGCCCGCTTTCGCTATCTCCAGTACCTCGTCGGGGGTCAGGAACGCCTGCTCGCCGGGGCGCGGGCCATGGGCGAAGGTGCAGTAGCCGCAGTTGTCCCGGCAGAGCTTGGTGAGGGGGATAAAGACTTTGCGGGAGTAGGTGACGCGGGGTCCGAAGGCCCGGTCGCGGACCTCAGAGGCCGCCTTCATCGCTGGTTCCGGGTCGGCGTAGGCCGCCCATGCCAGCTCGTAGATCCTCTCTCGCCTCTCCTCGTCGGAGAAAACCGCGTCTACCAAAACATGCCCCCCGTCGTTCTCGCGGACTGGCAGTATACCCGCGATCCACCACCCTGAAAGCCCCCGCCGTAAACCCGACCCGTTCTATCGGAGATGGGTTAGAATACCGGCCTGTGCGGTTGAAAACGGAGAAGGGAGCGCCTTGAGCGAACAGCAGATAGAGCAAAAGGGCTACGCCAACCCGGACGCCCTGGTGAGCACCGACTGGGTCGCCGAGCACCTGGACGACCTGGAAAACGTGCGGCTGGTCGAGTCCGACGAGGACGTGCTGCTCTACGAGGTCGGCCACGTGCCGAACGCCGTCAAGATCGACTGGGTAGAAGACCTGAACGATCCGCTAGTCCGCGACTACCTCGACCCCGAGCACTTCGCCCGACTCATGGCCGAGAAGGGCATCGGCCCCGACACGAAGGTAGTCTTCTACGGCGACAAGAACAACTGGTGGGCCACCTACGCCCTCTGGGTTTTCCGCCTCTTCGGCCACGACAACGTCGCCGTCATGGACGGCGGACGCGTCAAGTGGGAGGCCGAGGGCCGCGAGATGACCCAGGAAGTACCTTCGGTCCCGACGGCGGACTACCCCGTCCCGACCCGCGACGACGCCGCCATCCGGGCCTTCAAGGAGGACGTCGAGGCGCACGTCCAGGCGAATGGCCCGATGGTGGACGTCAGGAGCCCCGGCGAGTATTCGGGCGAGCTGCTCCACATGCCGGACTACCCGCAGGAGGGCGCCCTACGGGGCGGGCACATCCCCGGGGCCGCCAACGTGCCGTGGGCGCGGGCCGCGCGGGAGGACGGCACCTTCAAGAGCGCGGACGAGCTGCGCGAGATCTACGAGGGCGAGGCCGGTCTCTCGGCGGGCGACGACGTCGTGGCGTACTGCCGCATCGGCGAGCGTTCCAGCCACACCTGGTTCGTACTCAAGTACCTCCTCGGCTACGACAACGTCCGCAACTACGACGGCTCCTGGACCGAGTGGGGCAACTCCGTGCGCGCCCCCATCGAGCGCTAGGCCACACCGTTGGACCGCAAGGAGCGCGTAGCCTTCCTCGTAGACCACTTCGGGAACCCCCGCCACAAGGGGGTTCTCGAAAGCGCCGACGTCCAGATGCCGGGCGGCAGCCCCGAGTGCGGCGGATCGGTAGTCGTCTACCTCAAGGGCGACGGCAACGGCGGCATCCAGGACCTTTCCTGGACCGGCCAGGGCGACACCATAAGCATGGGCGCGACCTCGATCATCGTCGAGCGTGTCCGCGACGAGGGGCTGGGCCCGCAGGAGATCCTGAACCTAGATTACGAGGCGTTCATGGATTCCATAGGCCGCGACGTCATCGGCAGCCGCACCCGCAACGCTACGCTAGGCCTCTCCACCCTGAAAGCCGCCGTGAAGCGCTACGAGAGGGAGCATCAGCGGGAAGTTGCGTCCGACCGCAAAAGCGCATAGAACCGAGGGGCGGCAAAGCCGCGGAGCCTTCGGCGTTCAGTGAGTCAAAATGAGCGACCCTGAGAGGTTCGAACCATTGGCGGTGGAGGTCGCCGGCTGCGAAGGGCGGGTGCTCTCCCTATCCATCCTGGGCACGGACGACGCGGCCCGGATCTTTCGCCGCCTCGAACATCTCTGCGCCTTCGGTGGCCTGCCTGCCCTCGACCGGGTGTTCTTCTGCGAGATCAGCGTCGGCGCGGCCTTCGGCCTGCTGCTCGAAGATGGATCGCGCGTCGTGCTGAAGGCGCACCCCGCGGGGCGAAACGTCGCCTTCCTCGAAGCAGCTCGTCGGAACCGCCGCCGCTACCTTCCCCGCCACCTGGTATCTCCCCGTCGAGAATCTTGCCCCGAACCCGGACGAGTGCGCCTCTTTCTCGAAGAGTACGAGGCGGGTCGCGAAAAGCCCTTCTCCGCAGTGGAGCGGAAGGCCGTGGTAGCGGGCGCCGTCTACGCCATGGCGTATGCCGCGCGTCGCGAGCTCGTAAGGGCAATCGCACGTCGCGTTCGGGGCGCCGGCTTCATCGAAAGAGACACGGACTTTGTAGGCAGCAAACCCGCTGCCCGCGACCTCGGCGTGCAGCGCGTCGTCGCGCTCGACCATCGCCATTACCGTCCCTTGACGATAGTAGCCGCGTCCCCTGTCAAACGACTCGGGGGAAGCGTGATCCTGGATGCGAATCTCGTCGAACTCGGACATCTCCGTCACGTCAGACTCGGGAAACGAGATACTATCATCGATCTCTTCAGGGTCGATCTCGGCTAAACTGCGCGACCATGAGCGAGAGATACAACGCGCCACTCTGGGGAGGAAGGTTCGGGTCGAACCCGGCCGAAGCCTTCGAACGCATGAACGCCTCGATCCCCTTCGACATCCGGCTGGCACCATACGATATCCGCGGCTCCATTGCCCACGCGAAGATGCTCGGCGAGCGAGGAATCGTCTCGACGGATGAATCGGCCGAACTGGTGCGGGGCCTTGGGATGGTGCTCGGAGAAGTGGAGGCCGGAGAGTTCTCATGGACCCTGTCCGATGAGGACGTGCACACGGCGGTCGAGCGGCGGCTGCGCGAGGTCGTCGGAGACGCAGCGTTGAAGTTGCACACGGGCCGCAGCCGCAACGACCAGGTCGCCCTCGACCTGCATCTGTTCGTTCGGGATGCGGCGGAAGGGATTCGCGAGGGCTTGCTGGCCGCGATGCGGGCGCTCGTCGAGGTGGCGGGGGCGAACCGGGAGACGGTGTTGCCGGGCTACACGCACCTGCAGCGGGCGCAGCCTGTTCTTCTGGCCCATCATCTGCTCGCCCATTTCTGGGCCCTCGAGCGGGACGTGCGGCGCCTGGATGCGGCGCGCGAGGCGGCAAACGTATCGCCGCTCGGGGCGGCGGCGCTCGCCGGGACGCCGCATCCTATAGACCCGGCACTCACGGCGGAGGAGCTAGGGATGCGGCCTCTCGTCAACTCGCTCGACGCCGTCTCCGACCGGGACTTCGCGCTCGACCTACTCTACGCCTGCGCCGTGCTCGGGGTCCACCTGGGCCGGCTCGGGGAAGACTGGGTTCTCTGGACGAGCGCCGAGTTCGGGTTCGCCACGCTCGACGATTTGTATTCCTCGGGCTCCTCCATCATGCCGCAGAAAAAGAACCCCGACGCCTACGAGTTGATGCGGGGAAAATCGGGGCGTTTGATCGGGAACCTCGACTCCCTCCTCGTCACTTTGAAGGGCCTCCCACTCGGCTACTCCAAAGACATCCAGGAGGACAAGGAGCCACTCTTCGACGCCGTGGATACCGTCGCGCTGATGCTCGCCGTCCTCCCCGAGATGCTGCGGACCGCCCGCTTCGACGCGGAACGCATGGGGGCGGCTGCCGGCGGCTTCGCGCTGGCGACGGAGCTCGCGGACTTTCTGGCGACGCGGGGTGTACCTTTCAGGGAGGCGCACCACGCCGTCGGGCGGCTCGTGCGGCGGTGCGAAGAGCTCGGGCTGTCTTTGGAGGAAGTGCCCGACGAGGAACTGACGGCGGCGCACCCCACGCTGGCAGAGTTCCCCAGGCGGCTGCTCACGCCCGAAGGTAGCGTCTCCAACAAGAAGAGCCTCGGATCCACCTCGCCGGGTTCCGTCGAGGAACAACTGCGAGAGGCCAGGCGGCTTCTGGATGGTTGAGCCGTGCCGTATCGGACCGAAGATCCGGTTCAACGTATCAATCCCCGACACTGGACGCACTTCCCATAAGACAAAAGAACACTTACAGGAGGGGGGATACATGAAGGCGAGGGCAAAGTTCTTGCCGCTAGTCGCCGTTCTGGCTG
>CAXTDD010000289.1:0-4649 GCA_964242955.1 uncultured Rubrobacteraceae bacterium
TCCCTGACCTTCGTGGCGACCACGAGGACGACCACCGTCGCGACCGCGACGCACACCAGCGCCACGGCTAGCAGCAGCGGATCTATGAGGGCCATCAAGAAGATCGCGCCCACAAAGACCACCACGCCCACGACGATGTTCGTGAGGCTCTGGGCGAGCGCGGCCTTGAGCAACGTGGTGTCCGTGCCGACGCGGGAGAGGAGGTCGCCGGTCCGCCGCCGGTCGTGCTCGGGCACCGTCATCCGGAGGAGCCGGCCGACGAGCGCCCGCCGCACCCCGAAGACCACGCCCTCCCCGGTCCTGCCCATCAGATAGCCCTGAAAACCCGAGAACACAGCGCCCAGGGCGAAGAGAACGACGAGCAGCGCCGCGGGCTCCACCACCGATGCTCCGGTCCTTACGGCCTTCAGTATGGCCCCGACCACGAGCGGCTGCGCGAGTTCCGCCCCGGCGCCCGCCAGGCCCAACGTCGTCGCCAGGATTATGGTTCCTTTGTGCGGAGCGGCGAAGGAGAGCAGGTCCCGAAGGCCGGCGCCTGTCCCCTTGCCCGCCTTACGCACCGGCCTGCTCCTTCCTCTCGGCCCATTCGCCGATCAGGGCCATGACGCGTTGTTGGGCCGGGGACATGTTCGACACCATCACCCCCACCATCGTCTGCCCGATCGGGCCCTCCTCCGCCCACGGCGAGCTCCTTAGGTACTCCGGCGGCGGGTACTTCTCGAAGTGGGCCCGGAGCCCTTCGGCCACCTCCTCTACCTCCGGGGCATCCTCCGAAGCCTCGGCCAGGGCCGCGAGGCGCTCTCCCACCACGAGGAGGTCCTCGTACTCCTTTGGATGCTCCGCGTAGTATCTGAAAAGCCTCTCGTTCCCCTCGTCGTAGCCGTCCGGCCACTCGAAGGCGTCGAGGGTCGCCCAGAACTTCTTCTCCTGTTCCAGGGTCTTCTCGTCCACCCCGGAGAGGTGTTCTCCGAGGAGGTCCATCGCCTTGTCGAAAGTGGGGGAGGCTTCCGGCGTCTCCAGCACCTCCCGGGAGAGCATCTCCTCCAGGAGCCGCCGGCGGTCTTGAAGGCGTTCTATCTGCGAGTCCACGTCATCGCGCAACGTCTTGAGGGTGTCCCTGAAGGAGATCCCGTCATTCCCTTCGCCGAGCACGGAGCGCACCTGCCGCAGGGAGAGGCCGAGCGCCTGCAGCTTCTTTATGCGGTGCAGGCGGAGCAGGTCCCCGGCCGCGTAGAGCCGGTAACCTGAGTCGGATCGTTCGGCCCGCCTCAGAAGCCCGACCTTCTCGTAGTGGCGCACGGTCTTCGGCGTCACCCCGACGAGTCCGGCGACCTCGCCTATCCTCAAGCGTTCTCTCATGGCTCTTCACCTCCGTCCCGAGTGTAAACGCTGCCGTAAGGGCAAGGTCAAGCCGGACATTCCGGGACGGGACGCGGGGGCCTACGTCACCCCGGCGCCGCGCTCGAGAGGGACGCGAGCTTCGAGGACAGACCGTGGGAGGCGGGTTCTGGCCGGCGCGAAGCTACCGCCAGCGGTCGGCGCTACGGCGCCCGATCAGTTTTGGGCTCCCGCCAGGTGAGGGGACGCAGTTGATCTATCTTTCCGCCCTTGATCAGGGCCCCGTCGTCGGTGCGTTCCAGCCTCCAGGTCCCGTCCTCGAAGTCGCGCTGGACCTTCCCGGCATCGGGGTAATGGACGACGTCGCGCGCCACCCGGGTGCCGAAGATGAGGTAGGTGCAGGGCGCGTCCGAACGGTTCACTACCCGGTGGGCGTTCGGGGTACCCGCCTTCCAGCAGGCCGCGTCGTGGGGGTAGAGCACGTGGGCGCCGTCGTCCTCGATCACGGTCGCCTCGCCCGAGACGACGTAGAGGAACTCGTCCTCCTCCTCGTGCCAGTGCCTCTCCGAAGAGCGCGAGCCCGGTTGCAGCGTCTCGGTGTAGGCGCCGAACTGGGTAAGGCCGCCCGCGTCGGAATATAGCAACCGCTCCACCTGCTCCCCGTGACCCTGCTCCGCCTCCGGCTGCCCTCTTCTGACGATCATGCCGGCCCTCCCGAGTCGCTGCCGAAGGTGAACGTGGCCCCGCCCCTCCGAAGCACCCGCGCGGCGAGGCGGCTCCCGGACGATTATAGACGGGCCCTGGCCGGGCGTCTGCCCGCCCGTCGCTCAGCCCGCGGGTAGCCCGAGGCGGACGACGGCCCCGCCCGTAGGCCGGTTCCCGGCGGAGAGGTCGCCGTTCTGGACGGGCAAGGTCTCGGGCTATGGCGAGCCCGAGGTCCTGGCACTGCGACGCCGGCGGCAACCACTCCGGCTTCGTGGCGGCCAGCCAGCAGGGGCAGAGTGAGGCCGAGCATCTTCCAGCAGGCCGGCGAAGGCTCCATCGTCGAGCTCACGCCGCTCAAGGAGGGCTCGATCCAAGACGGCTTCGTCGCCGAAATAACGCCCGGCGTGGACCCGGACGCCCGAGGAGGCCGGCATGGGTGGGCCCGCGGCCGGCGCGATCGCCCTCCCCGAGACCGACGGGCCTTCGACGGGTTCCCTCCCCGCTGGTGGCGCGACCGCCTCGTAACGGCGGTGGTGGACCGGCATCAGGAGATCCGGTAACCGGCACGTAGAGCTTCTCACCGCAAGTAGAGATTGTGCGCTAGAGTGTTGCGTCGTTGGGCGGTAGAGCGGGAGAGGTTTGATGGGCGGGATCCGGGGTCTAACCGAGGACGAGGCGCGGTCCCGCCGGGAACGGGGGTTGGGCAACGACGCCGGTGTAAAGACGGGCCGGTCGTATTGGAGCGTCGTCCGGGCGAACCTGTTCACGCTGTTCAACAACATCCTGTTCGGGATCGGGCTGGCCCTCGTCGCCCTGGGGCAGTACTACGACGCGCTCATCAGCGCCGGGCTCGGCCTGGTGAACACCGCCATCAGCACGTTTCAGGAGATCCGGGCCAAGCGCCAACTCGACCGGATCTCCCTCGTCTCCACCCCGACGGTGACTGTGGTCCGGGAGGGCCGCGAGAGGGAGGTGGCCCCGGCGGAGCTGGTGGTCGGCGACGTCGTGCGGGTCGGCGCGGGGGACCAGATCGCCGTGGACGGCGCGGTGGTCGGCGGCGTGCTGGAGGTGGACGAGTCGCTGCTGACCGGCGAATCGGACTCGGTCCGCAAACGGGCCGGGGACCGGCTCTTCTCCGGCAGCTTTTGCGTGACCGGGACGGGCTACCTGGAGGCCGAGGAGGTCGGGGCGGCGAGTTTCGCCAACAAGCTCGCCACGACGGCCCGCACCTTCCGGGTGACGCAGACGCCGCTCCAGCGCAGGGTGGATCTCGTCGTCCGCCTGCAGACGCTGGTCGTGGTGGTCATAAGCGTCATCATCCTGGGGGCCGGCCTGCTCGAAGGACTCTCGACCGTGCGCCTGGTGCAGGCCGCGGCGGTCCTGAGCGGGCAGGTGCCTTACGGCCTGTTCCTCATAACCGTGGTCTCCTACGCCCTGGGCGCCTCCGCCATCGCCCGCCAGGGCGCCCTGGTCCAACAGGTCAACGCCGTCGAGTCGCTGAGCAACACGGACGTCTTGTGCATGGACAAGACCGGCACTCTAACCGCCAACCGGCTGGCCTTCGAGGACCTTCTCCCCCTCGGCGGGACGACGGCGCAAGAGCTCGGAGCGCCCCTCGGCGACTTCGTCCGCAGCGCTTCGGCGACCAACAAGACCGGCGAGGCCATTATCGCCGGCGTTCCGGGCGAACGGCGCCCGACGGCGGACGAGGTGCCTTTTGCCTCGGCCCGCAAGTGGAGCGCCCTGGCCTTCGACGGGCCGGAGCGGCGTGGAGCTTACGTACTCGGGGCGGTCGAGATGCTGCAACCCTACCTGCCGCCGGAGGCCGTCGCCCCCGACGCGCCGCTCTCGCGGCAGGCGCGGGACTGGTCGGCCCGCGGCCTGCGGGTCCTGCTCTTCGCCCGCAACCCGGACGTCACGACGCTGCACGACGGGCGGGGGGAGCCGCAATTGCCGCCGCTCACGCCGCTCGCGGTCGTGGCCCTCGGCGACGAGCTGCGCCCCGGCGCGGAGGAGACCATCGCGGCCTTCGAGGGGCTCGGGTTGGAGCTGAAGGTCATCTCCGGCGACGACCCCCGCACCGTCGGCGCTTTGGCGAAACAGGCCGGGTTCCGGGACGACATAGAGCTCGTCTCCGGGCCGGAGTTGTCGGCGATGGGCGACGAGGAGTTCGACCGGGCCGCCGCCGAGGCGACGGTCTTCGGGCGCATCGCGCCCGAGCAGAAGGACCGGCTGGTCGACGCCCTGATGCGCCGGGGCCGGCGGGTCGCGATGATGGGGGACGGGGTCAACGACGTGCCCGCGCTCAAGAAGGCTTCTTTGGGTATCGCGATGCAGAGCGGCAGCAGCGCCGCCCGCAACGTCGCCGATATGGTCTTGTTGAACGACTCCTTCACCGTGTTGCGCCCGGCGTTCTACGAGGGGCGGCGCATCATCGGCGGGATCTCCAACGCGCTGTACCTGTTCCTGACCCGCGTGGCGACGACCACCATGATCATCATCGCCGTCACCATGGTCGGGCTGGATTTCCCCTTCGACCCTGCCCAGGTCGCCCTGACCACGTTCAGCGTGGGCGTCCCCTCGTTCTTCCTGACGCTGTGGGCGCG
>CAXTDD010000290.1:0-4643 GCA_964242955.1 uncultured Rubrobacteraceae bacterium
CGGCCGACCTTGCGCAGGGGCTCGCCCTTGGAGAAGATCACGCCGTCGTCCTTGCCGCCCGCGACCCCGTAGTCGGCGTCCCTGGCCTCGCCGGGGCCGTTGACGACGCAGCCCATGACGGCCACCGTGAAATGGTCCTCGAAGTGCTTGAGCCTGTCCTCGACCTTCGCCGCCATCCCGATGACGTCGAAGCCTAGAGTTCGGGCGCAACTCGGGCAGGCTATGACGTTCGGGCCGCGGTGGCGCAGGTCGAGGGAGGAGAGGATCTGGTACGCGACCGGGATCTCCTCGACGGGGTCCTCAGCGAGCGAGACGCGGATGGTGTCACCGACGCCGTAGGGCAGGAGCTGGCCGAGGGCGGCGGCTGTCTTTATGGCGCCGGTGAGCCGGGTGCCCGCCTCCGTTACGCCGAGGTGCAAGGGGGCGTCGGAGTGCTCGCGGAACTGGCGGTTGGCCTGGACCATCTCGGGGACGTGGCTGGCCTTGAGGGAGACCTTGAAGTTGTAGAAGCCCATCTCCTCGGCGATCTCGACCTTCTGCAAAGCGCTCGCCACGAGCGCCTCGTGCTTGGGCAAATCCCAGTAGCGCTTCTCGACGGAGCCGGAGTTGACGCCGATGCGCATGGCGACGTCCTTCTGCTGGCACTTGTCGATGACCTGGCGGTAGCGGTCGTCGTTGCCGATGTTGCCGGGGTTGATCCGGACGCACGCGGCACCCGCGTCCGCCGCCCCGAAGGCCATGCGGTAGTCGAAGTGGATGTCCGCGATCAGGGGCACGGGGCTGCGCCAGACGACCTCACGAAAGCCGTTTAGCGCCTTGGAGCCGTTTACCGACACGCGCACCAGCTCGGCGCCGGCGGCGTTCAGGTCGTAGACCTGCTGCACGGTCGCCTCGACGTCGTAGGTCATCGTGTTGGTCATAGATTGGACGACCACGGGCGCGCCGCCGCCGATCGGCACGTCCCCGACCTTGATCTGCCTGCTAGTAATAGGACGCTCGCGTACCGCTGCCTCAGTCATCTCACTCCCAAGTTTGTAATTGCCCCTATTCTATTCGGGGATGAACGGCTGTCCCGTAAAGATCTTACTCAGATCCGCGTAGGTCGAGAAAACGAAGAGCATCAGCACCAGCGCCACCCCTATCGCCGTAAACCGGCCGATCGTCTGCGCGCTCACGGGACGGCCCATCAGCTTCTCGGCCGCGATAAAGAACAGGTGACCGCCGTCCAGCGGCAAGAAGGGCAGCAGGTTGAAGAGCGCCAGGTTGAGGCTGATGATCGCGAGCAGCGGGAAGAAGAAGCCCTGCGCCACCGACGTGCTCGCCACCGACGTGATCCCGACGGGCCCGCTCACGTTGTTAAAGAACGACCGCTCGCCCGTGATCAGATCCCCCACAAACGTCGCGAGCATGACGGTTATCTCCACGCACCGCCCCACGGCCTGCCCCACCGCTTCCAACGGCCCGTATGTGTCCTCGACCACCACGGGCCGCACCCCGACGAGCGCCCGGTTCTCGTTCCCGGGGTCCGCGGTCAACTCCCCGGAGACCCGCCGCTCCTCACCGTCCCTCTGCAGGACGAGGTTCACCCGGTCCCCCGGCTCCTTCTGGCCCACAGCCCCGACGAAGTCCTCCCAGTTCCTGGACTCTTTGCCGTCCACGGAGACTACGCGATCGCCCTTCTGGATGCCGGCCTCGGACGCCAGCGAATCCGGTACGGTCTGCGCTATCTCGGTGGTCGCCCGCGGTACGCCGCTGATGTAGATGCCCGTGAAGATCACGACGGCGGCCAGTATGTTCGCCAGTGGTCCGGCGAAGATGATCGCCGCCCGCCGCCACGGCGCCTTCGCCGGATACGTATCAGGCCCCTCCTCCCCATCCCCCATCCCGGCCATCTTGGCGAAACCACCGAGGAGTATTATGCGGAAAGAGTACACGGTCTTGCCGAATTTCCTCTTGAAGATGGCGGGGCCGAAGCCGATGCCGAACTCGGGGACACGGACGCCGACGGCTTTGGCGGTGAGCATGTGGCCCAGCTCGTGGATGACTATGAGGAAGATGAGGCCGAGGATGCCGAGGACGAAGGTCACCGGGCCGCGGCCTCGGTGGTTTTGAGTGCCGCCTGTTCTCTGGCCCACGCGTCTACGGCGGTTATGGCTTCCATGCTTTTCATTGCGCCGGAGTCTGGCACGGCTGCGAGGACCTCCTCGATCACGTCCGCTATCGAGAGGAATTGTATCCTGCCGTCCAGGAACGCTTCGACGGCGACCTCGTTGGCCGCGTTGAGCGCGACCGGGTACGCCCCCCCCGCCTTGCCGGCCTCCACCGCGAGCGGCAGGCACCGGAACACATCGTTGCGCGGCTCCTCGAAGGTCCAGGAAGAGGCGTCGAACGGGACGGGTTTCGCCCCCACGTCAACCCGGTCGGGGTAGAGCACGCCGTAGGCGATTGGGAGGCGCATGTCCGGCATGGCGGCGTGCATGACTACCGAGCCGTCCTCGAAAAAGACGCCGCCGTGAACCACGGACTGGCGGTGGACGACCACACGCACGGCGTCGTAGGCGGCGCCGAACAGGTGGTGGGCTTCGATCACCTCGAGGCCCTTGTTCATCATCGTCGCCGAGTCTATCGTGATCTTCGGCCCCATCTTCCAGGTCGGGTGTTTGAGCGCGTCCCCGGGGCCCATCGTGAGGAGCTGCGCCTTGTCGGTGGAGAAGAAGGGCCCGCCCGAAGCCGTGAGGAGGATGCCGCTGATCTCGGCCTCCCCTCTGCCGTCGAGGCACTGGAAGATCGCGGAGTGCTCGGAATCTACGGGCAGGATCGGGTTGTCCTCCGCCAGCGACATCACCCAGTCTCCGCCGGCCACCAAAGACTCTTTATTGGCGAGGGCAACCTGGTTGCCGGCCTGCAGCGCACCTACGGTCGCGGCCAGCCCGGCGAACCCGACGATGGCGTTGAGGACGACGTCGGCCGGGACCTCGGCCAGGCGTTCGGCCGAACCGGGCCCCGCGAGCACCTCGTAGTCCAGATCGGAGAGGGCCGAGGCGTCGCCACTTTCGAGGGCGACGAACTCGGGGGAGAACTCGGCCGCCTGCTGCTTCAGCGCGTCGGCGCTGCGGCCCGCAGAGAGGCCCACGACGTCGAAGCGGTCCGGGTGGGCGCGCACGACGTCGAGGGTCTGCAGGCCGACGCTCCCGGTCGAGCCGAGGACGGTCAGGCGCCGCTTCACGATGGTGTGGGGAAGAATTTCATACGAGCAACGAGATGTAGTATACAGCAGGCACCGTAAAGAGGAGGCTGTCGATCCTGTCGAGCACGCCGCCGTGGCCTGGCAAAAAGTGTCCGAGGTCCTTTACGTCCAGGATGCGCTTGAGAACGGACTCGAAGAGGTCTCCACCCTGGCTCGCCAAAGAGACGCCTATCCCCATGACGAGCGCCTTGAAGAGGCTGTACTCCAGAAGGACGTAGGCGACGGGCGAGACCACGAGCACGGTAACCACGAGGCCGCCGACGATGCCCTCGACGGTCTTGTTCGGGCTCAGGTTCGGGAAGGCGGGATGGCGGCCGAAGGAGCGGCCGGCGAAGTAGGCGCCGGCGTCCGAGATCCAGGGCCCAACCACCGCGATCATGGTGAGGACCACGCCCCCGTTCGGGCGGCCGGGGTACAGCCCGAAATGGGCCAGCGGCACCCCCACCCAGAGCGCCATCAGCAGCACCGCGAGCACGGCCCGCAGGGTGCGCGTCTCGGGTTTGCCGGCCAGCCACATCAGCGCCCAGGGCAACCCGGCGACGGCACCAGCGAGTATCCCCGTGTGGCGGTAAGGGATGGAGAGCAGGACGGGGATCGCGCCGGCCCCGAACGCGGCGACGAAGGGCAGCGGCTTCAGGGCGCGGGATAGCTCGTAGGCCGCCCCGGCGATGACGACGAGTACGACGGCGAGGACGGCGGCCTTGCCGAGCAGGATCGCGGCGAGCGCGATGGGCGCCAGCACCAGGGCGGTGACGGTGCGCCACCGGAGCACGGGACCTCAGGCCCCGCCCCGGCGCCTGGACCGGGCGGCAAAGCTTTGGAGGGCCTGCGTGAACTCCTCGGCCGAGAAGTCGGGCCAGAGCGTCTCCGTGACGTAGAACTCGGCGTAGGCGATCTGCCACAAGAGGAAGTTCGAGACGCGCAACTCGCCGCTCGTCCGGATCACCAGGTCCACCTCCGGCGCCTCTGGCGCGTAGAGGTACCGGCCGAACGTCGCTTCATCGACGTCCCCGGGCGAGAGGCCGTCTCGCATCATCCGTTTGGCGGCGTCGACGATCTCCGCGCGTCCACCGTAGTTGAGGGCTATGTACACGTCGAGGCTGTCGTTGGCAGCCGTGAGTTCCTCCGCCTCTTCGAGGGCTTCGAGGACCCGATCCGGCAGTCCCTCGCGGCGGCCGAGGAAGCGCAGGCGGGCGCCGCGTTCGTTGAGCTCGGGGACCTTCTTGCGGGCGGTCTCCAGGAACAGGCGCATGAGGGTCTTGACCTCGGACTCGGGCCTGGTCCAGTTCTCGGTCGAGAAGGCGTAGAGGGGGAGGGTCTTGACGCCGGCCCGGCCGGCGGCCTCCAAGAGCGGGGTCAGGACGTTGACGCCCTGGCGGTGGCCGGCGGCTCGGGG
>CAXTDD010000291.1:0-4640 GCA_964242955.1 uncultured Rubrobacteraceae bacterium
TTCCACGACCGGCGCTTTCTCGACGGGGCCGGCGACGCCATCCGCCTCAGCGGTCTCCCCTACCGCCTCGGCCACGGCGAGCGCGACGGCGCCCGGTTCGACGGGCCCGGCTACGTCTTCGGCGCCTGCGCCGCCGCTGCACTCTACCGCCGGGAGATGCTCGACGAGGTCGGCCCCTTCGACGAAGACTTCGTCTCCTACTGCGAGGACGGGGACCTGAGCTTCCGCGCCCAGCTCGCCGGCCACCGCTGCCTTTATGCGCCGGACGCCGTCGTCTACCACGTCGGCGGCGCCTCCACCGGCGGCAAGCGGAGCGCAATGGCGACCCGCCTCGGCACCCGCAACGGCCTGCTCCTCCTCATAAAGAACCTGCCAGGCCCCCTGGTGTGGGGCTTCCTGCCGTCCATAGTGCTCGGCCAACTCTCGCGCATCCTCGTCGTCTCCCTCTCCCCCGGCGGCCTCAAGGCGCACCTGACGGGGCTCGCGGAGGCCTGGCGGCTCGTGCCGAAGATGCTAAAGAAACGCCGGAGTATACAGGACAAGAGACGCGTCTCCGACGCCTACCTGCGGGAGTTGCTGGGCCGGTCCTCGCGGCGGGCGGCGCAGAGCCGGCGGCGGCGTATCCTGGACGCTGTCCGGGCCCGGCTTCGGTGAAGTTCTCCGTAATCATCGTCAACTACCACTCCTGGCCGCTCACGCTCGCGTGCGTTCGGTCTCTGCGGGCGACGGGCCGGGGCGACGTGGAGATCGTCGTGGTGGACAACGACGGCGAAAAAGTGCCGGACCTTGCGCCCGGGGTGCGCCTGATCCGGACCGGAGAGAACCTCGGCCTGACGAAGGCCTGGAACCGCGCGATACCGGAGACTTCGGGGGACCTCGTCGTCCTCATCAACCCCGACACCGTGGTCGGGGAGGATTTCTTCGGGCGCGCGGAGGAGTTCTTCGGGAGGGAGGCGTCGGCCGGCGTGGCCGGGCCCAGGATCCTCGAAGCCGACGGACGTCTACAGCTCTCGGCGCGGCGGGAGATCTCGCTCCTCTCAGGCCTCCTGGGGCGGACCTCGCTTCTGACCCGCCTCTTCCCGAAGAGCCCGCTGGTGAAAAGCCAGTTCCCGGCCCTGTCGGACCTGTCCCACCCGACGAAGGCGGACTGGGTTTCGGGGGCGTGCATGGTCGTCCGCCGGGAGACCCTGGAGGGGATCTCACCCCTCGACGAGCGCTTCTTCCTCTATTTCGAGGACGCGGACCTCTGCCGCCGCGCCCGCGAGGGCGGCTGGCGGGTCTTCTACCTGCCCGACGTCGAGGTCCTCCACCAGACCGGCGGCAGCAGCCGCAGCAAACCGAAGGCCATCTGGCTCCTGCACAAGAGCGCCTTCCTCTACCACCGCAAGCACGGCCCCCACGGCCCCTTGAACCTCTACAGCCTTCTCGTCCTCCTCGGCCTCACCGTCCGCGCCCTCGCCAAGCTCGTCGCCTCGCTGAACCGGAACGGTTGATGGGCGATGGCCCCGACGATTCTTTCAGCGACCATCCGACGGATCGGATGATCCGGGAGCTTCTACGGACCTACCGAGAGTCGACGTGGGAAGAGATCGGGAGAATACTCGACCGGATCGCGTCGGCGCCGTTCATTCGGGAGGTGCGCGTCCCCTCTCGTGACCGTGGTCTCTCTTATCTGGGTAGGACGGTGGGCGCGAGGGCGGATTCGCGTTTCTACCACCTGGCGAAGAGGGTGGCCGAAGGACAATGGGCGAACGGCACCACGGAAGAAGAGTACTCCGGAGACCTGAAAGATGCCGCAAGAAACCCCGCTGCCAGGCCGGTACTTTACCGTTACAGAGGTGGAAATCTTGCGGCTGTGCTGGCTCCGAACGAGATACCCGAACGGAGGCGGGGAAGCGGTTCTTTGGGCTACGTCTTCGTCGTCTACTCAGCGGACCGTGCTAGAATCGTGAGCGGTTACCAGGTCAGTGGCGTCGGAGAAGTAAAGATTTCGGGGAACCCGTTGTGGCTGAAGTAAAGAAAGCGTCGCCGCACACCATCGACAGGCTACTAGACGCATCGTGGGCGAGCTGGGAAGAGTTGCCCCGGGTAGCCTCCGAGATCGGCGATTGGACCTTCGATGACCAGATCTCATACGCGGCGGAATGGCCCTTGGAGGAAGACCGCTTGATCCTGTTGGAAGGATACAAGCAGGCAGCCCTCATGACCGACGTCCAGCTCCGCAGGTACCAGCTTCTGACAGAACTCGTGACCAGAAACCGTCCCATCCGCGAAGGGATCTTGCACGGGTAACCTCCTACGTACCGAAAGCGGTCCACCAGACCGGCGGCAGCAGCCGCAGCAAACCGAAGGCCATCTGGCTCCTGCACAAGAGCGCCTTCCTCTACCACCGCAAGCACGGCCCCCACGGCCCCTTGAACCTCTACAGCCTTCTCGTCCTCCTCGGCCTCACCGTCCGCGCCCTCGCCAAGCTCGCCGCCTCTGCGGCCACGATGGTCCTGAGGAGGAAGTGGGCCGAATACATGGCGGACGCTTGGCTGAAACGCGCGGCTTTGGGCCGCAATACCAGTAGAGTCTACGCTTGTCGGATCAAGCCGCCTATCGCGGCCAGATGCCGCGTCAGGTCGGTGTAAGCGGTGCCTCGAAGCGTTTCGAGCAATTTGCCGTCGGCGGTAACTACCACCGCGTCCGCGTCTTCGGCGAGCGCCAGGAATAGGGCATCGTAGATGATGACTCCAGTCTCCAACGCGATCCGGACGGCCCGCGGCATGAGATCCTCGGGCGCGTACAGGTCGACGGAGGTCACCGAGAAATCGTCCCAATACTCGCGCACCTCTTCTCGGGAAAGCGTACCCCGACGATGCTGCTGCCAGAGGGCGTTGAACAGTTCGGGCTGCACCGTCGATGGGGCGATCAGCGCGACTTCGCCCTCCCCGATTGCGGTCAGGAGCCGGAGCGCCTCTTCCCGGAGTTCTTCGGGCAGATAGAACTCGACCGCGACGCTGGTATCGAGAACCAGCTCACGCGTTGTCTCCTGTCCCAGGTCCGTTTCAGACCCTGGACTCGCGGTCCGCCCTGATTATCTCCGTGGAATCTCCGAAGTGCCTGCCCTGCGCCGCAAGACGCTCGTTGAGCTTGCGTGCCTTCGCGGCCCACTCCTTGGGGTCGCGTTTACCTCTCCTGGAAGGCTTCAACCGCGTCTCCTTTTCGGCCATCTCTATCCTTCCGGTCCTTGCTCACCGACTCCACTGCCCCCTTCGAAGGACGCATTGCGCCGGTCCTGAATTCTACAGTACCGTCCATATCCCCGAAGACGGGCCGTCCTCAGCCGCCGAAGAACCTCCGCAATTCCGCCTGTGTCTCATCCGGCGCCTCTTCCGGAATGTAGTGGCCGGAGTCGATGGCCTTGCCCCGCACATCGTCGGCCCAGCCGTGCCAGATCTCCTGCACGTCGTACCACTCTTCCAGGTTGCCCCGGCTGCCCCAGACGGCTAGCAGGGGGCAGGAGATCTTCTTGCCGGCTTCGCGGTCCGTCTGGTCGTGGGCGAAGTCTATGGTGGCGGCGGCGCGGTAATCCTCGCAGATCGCGTGGACGGTTTCGGGGTTCTCGAGGCAGCGCTGGTACTCGTCCATGGCCTCCGGGGCGAAGGCCTCGTTGCCGGCCCTGAACAGGAAACTCCCGGCATCGCTTCCGAGCATGCGCTCCGGCAAATCGTAGGGCTGGGCGAGAAAGAACCAGTGCCAGTAGCCGAGCCCGAAGGACATATCCGCCCGGCTGAAAGCTTCCCAGGTCGGCACGATGTCCAGGACCGCCAGCTTCGTGACGACCTCCGGATGGTCCAAAGCCATGCGGTAGCCGACGCGGCCCCCGCGGTCGTGGCCGCAGAGGGCGAAGCGGTCGAAGCCGAGGTGGCGCATCACGGAGATCTGGTCTCGGGCCATCACCCGCTTGGAGTAAGGCCCGTGGTCGCTGTCCGACGCCGGCTTGGAGGAGTCGCCGTAGCCGCGCAGATCCGTGGCGACCACGGTGAAGTCCTCGGCCAGTTTCGGGGCGACGAGGTGCCACATCGTATGTGTCTGGGGACTGCCGTGCAGGAGGAGGAGCGGCGGCCCGTCGCCGGCGACGCAGGCGAAGATCTCCGCCCCGCCGACGTCCACCGTCGCGGTCCTGAAACCTTCGAACAAGGGCTATCCTCCTTCGGCGGGCGGGCGGAGCTCCAGGTAGACCAGGTCGTCCGAAGCGCCGCGCAGCCCCTCGACGAACTCGAAGACGCGGTACTGCCAGCCGTACTTGCCCCGCAGCGCCCGGTCGGCGGGGCCGCCCTTCTGCTGGTCGGTCAGCCGGGCGACGGCCCGCACGTCCCGGCCCTTCGGCCTTCCTCTGAAGTCGCTCTCGGCGAGTACGACGTCGGGGTTGTTGCGGATGCGCTTGGCCTTGCCGGTGCTCCGGCCGGTAACGACGTAGAGGTTCTCGCCCACCCTGGCGAACCAGACGGGCGTGGGCACGGCCTCGCCGCTCTTTCGGAACGTGCTCAGGCGGACGTAGCGGGCGCCTTGCAGGGCGTCGAAGGCGCTGCGGGACTCCACTAAGTAAGCCTAACAAAACCGGGTGGTGGGTAGGGTGAAGGTATGGCTAAAGA
>CAXTDD010000292.1:0-3069 GCA_964242955.1 uncultured Rubrobacteraceae bacterium
GACCAGGCGCGCGGGGGACCGTCCGGGGCCTCCCTTGGTGTCCGAAAAGAAGGGTTCCATACGAGAGACGGATTGTAGCATCCGGGGGTCGGCCGACCTGCGCGGGGGGCGGTGCTGCGTTAAGCTAGGAGTCCTGCCCGTGGGGACGGGCGGAGAGGGTACAAGCTCGGAGAGGAGGAATCGTGGCGGCGGAGACGCAGACGATCCGGAACGTGTGCCTGATCGGGCACAGGGGCAGCGGGAAGACCTTGATCGCCGAGGGCATGATAGGCCTGGCTTCCGGCAGGGAAGGCTCCGCAAACGGGACCCTGGACAACTCCGATGAGGAGCGCGAACGCGGCATGACGCTCGGCATGGGCGTGGCCCGCCTGGAGTGGAAGGGGCGCCAACTCAACGTGCTCGACACCCCCGGCGACGGGGGTTTTATCGGGGACGCCTTCGTCGCCCAGAGGGCGGCGGACTGCGCGGTAATGGTGGTGCATGCCCAGGACCCGATCCAGGTCGTAACCGAACGCGTCTGGCGCCGCGGCGAGCGCGAGGACATCCCGCACTTTATCGTCGTGAACCACCTCGACCGCGAACGGACGGACTTCGGGGACGTCGTCGAGCAGTTGCGCGAAAGGTTCGGGCAGGCGGTCGTACCCCTGAACCTGCCCGTAGGGCGGGAGAACGACCTCAAGGGCGTCTATGGGCTGCTCTCGGGCATCGCGTTCGTGGACGGGGAACAGTTCGCCGAGATCCCGGCCGGCATGGAAGACGAGGTGGATGCGGCCAAGACCCAGCTCTTCGAGGCCATCGCCGAGAGCGACGACACGCTGCTGGAGAAGTACCTCGAAGGGGAGGAGATCTCCACGGAGGAGGCCTTCGAGGGCATCCGCAAAGGTATAGCCGACGGCCTCATCATCCCGGTCCTCGCTGCGAGCGCCGAGCGCGTGATCGGCATCGACCGCCTCCTGGACGCCGTAGCCGGTAGCGCCCCGAGCCCCGCCGACCGCTGCCGCTGGAGGACCGAAGACGGCGAAGAGGTCTCCTGCGACCCTGACGGCCCCTTCTCGGCCTACGTCTTCAAGACCTACCAGGACCCCTACGCCGGGCGGCTGAGCGTGCTGCGCGTCGTGGGCGGGCGGTGCCGCTCGGACGAGGCGCTGACCAACCCGCGAACGGGCTCCCAGGAGAGGCTCGGCGGCATCTCTCACCTCGTGGGCAAGGAGCGCGAAGCCGTGGACGAGGCGGTCGCCGGCGACATCGTCGCCGTCGCCAAGCTCAGGGACACGGACACCTTCGACACTTTGTGCAAACCGGACGGGGTCGTCGCCTTCGGGCCGGTCGAGTTGCCGGAGCCGACGGCGGCGTTCGCGGTGGGGGCGAAGGCGCGCGGGGAGGAGGAGAAGGTCTTCGAGGCCATAAGGCGTCTGGCCGACGAGGACCCCTCGCTCAAGCTGGAGCGCGACGAGAGGACGGGCGAGGACATCCTGGCCGGTCTCGCCCAGATGCACGTCGAGCTGGCGTTGGAGAGGATCAAGAGCCGCTACGGGGTCGAGGTCGAGGCCGAGGCGCCGAAGGTCCCGTTTATGGAGACGATCACGGCCGGGGCCAGGGCCCAGGGGCGGTACAAGAAACAGACCGGCGGCCGGGGGCAGTTCGGGGACGCGAGGATCGAGATCAGCCCCCTCCCAAGGGGCTCGGGCTTCGAGTTCGAGAACGCCATCGTCGGCGGGGCCATCCCGCGCCAGTTCATCCCGGCCGTCGAGAAGGGCGTCGAAGAGGCGATGCGCGAGGGCACCATCGCCGGCTACCCGGTCGTCGACGTTAAGGTCCGCCTCCACGACGGCGCCTTCCACACCGTCGACTCCTCCGAGATGGCCTTCAAGGTCGCCGGCTCCATGGCCTTCAAGAACGCCGTCGAAGACGCCCGCCCCGTCCTCCTGGAGCCCTACGTGAAAGTCGAGGTGCTCGCGCCCACGGAGATGGTCGGGGACGTGATGGGCGACCTCTCGGGCCGCCGCGGGCGCCCGATGGGCGTCGAGCAGCAGGGCGAGCGGCAGGTCGTCCAGGCCGAGGTGCCCCAGATCGAGATGCTCACCTACGCCCGCGACCTGCGCTCGATCACCGGCGGACGCGCCAACTTCCACGTGGAATCGGGCCACTATGAGGAAGTCCCGCCGAACCTCGTGGAGAAGGTCCTGGCCGCCAACGAGCGGGAGAAAGCGGTGAACTAGGCTTCAGGTCACGGGCATCAGGTTTCAGGAACGGCCCCGCACCGCCGGACATCGCATCAAAACCCGGTGCCCGCGGACGTATCCGGCCCCGTAGAGACGTCCCGGTGGGACGTCTCCTCCCCGAACCGGGCGTTGCGGTCGAACCGCGCGGCGATCGACCGGCAACGGCGTGATGTTTGGCCGGCCCGGGCACTGACGGCCGCGTTTTGGGCGGTTTTCGTCGCGACGGTGGGCTGCGTGGCGCTGTCTAATTGGGAATACGGCTTCGCTGCGGGGTTGTTTGGGGAGAAAGGTTTGCGCCTTGCGACCACGCTGCTGTTAGGCGTGCTGGCCCTCGCGTCCGGGCTCCTGGTGCTGCACCACAGGCAGGGGGCCGACTATTACTGGACGGAGGCCGCGCTCGTCTACGCGCTGGTACACTTCGCGGCGCTGTTCTTCGGGATTTACAGCTTCTTCGGGTGGTTTTTCTGCGCTTGGGCGGCGGGTGCGCGCGACGCCCCGTACGGTGCTACCGGCCGGTAGCCTGCCTCAGCAGGTACCGCGCCCCGGCCCCTATCGCCGAGAGGACCGTGAAGCAGAGGATCGCGAAGACGAGCAGCAGAGCGGAGAGCACGACGTAGCTCACGATGCCCGGCGCCCCGCCGACCAACCCGATACCCTCCTGGTACATCAGATAAACCGTCAACGCCTCCACGAAGGGACCGTGCAAGCCGAGGGCGACGCCCCACAGGTAGAAGCCCCTGGGGAACGCGAGCCCGGCGACCAGCGCCAGGGCGCCGCACACGACCGGTACGAAGAAGGACGAAGACGGCCCGCCATACGCCCAGCGGGGTAGATCCACCCCGAGCGC
>CAXTDD010000292.1:3169-4634 GCA_964242955.1 uncultured Rubrobacteraceae bacterium
AGAAGGACGAAGACGGCCCGCCATACGCCCAGCGGGGTAGATCCACCCCGAGCGCCATCGACATGATTCCGGGGGATGCCGCTAACCACACCACGAACCCGAGCAGGACCAGCGCCGGGAAGACCGCCAGCTCCCTCGCCCCGGGACCATAGCGGTCCAGAACCTCTCTTCTCGATGGCAGAGGAGATTGCGCTTCGCTCTCCACCCTCTCAGATCCTCCTTGCGTCCCGTTCACAACGACCGTGCGCAATATGCCGCCCCACGGCCTGGCACACAACATCCGATCGGATGAATCTGCCGGCTTGCGGGATGACTCTCGCCGGCTGGCCCCGGTACCCGCGTCCGCGGGGAGGGGAAGCCTCGGCCTATGCGGGCGCCGGGGCACGCGGGACGCCGGCCCCGATCAGGCAGTCCCGCGTGACGAGGCCAGCGAGATCGTCTTCGTCCATGCCTTCCGTGCCGGGAGGACGCATCGGCAGCACCATGTAGCGGACGGCGGCGGTGCTGTCGTGGACGGCGACCCTGGTACCCTCCGGCGGCTCGAAGCCGAACTCGCGCATGACGGCGCGCGGCTCCCTCACGGCGCGCGAGCGGTACTCGAAGCTCTTGTACCAGTCGGGCGGGCGGCCGAGCACGTTGCGGGGGTAGCAGGAGCAGAGAGTGCAGACGATGAGGTTGTGGACCTCGGGCGTGTTCTCGACGACCACGAGGTCCGGGGACGCCACGGCGTCTATACCGAACTCGATGGCGGCGGCCTTGCCGTCGGCGAGGAGCCTGGCCTTGAAGCGCCCGTCCGTCCAGGCGCGGGCGACGAGGTGGGCGCCGTTGGCCGGGGAGCGGGAGTCCATGTAGGCGATGTTGTCCTGGATCTCGGCCTCCGTGACGACGCCGTGCTCGATCAGCAACGCCTCCATCGCCCGGACGCGCGCCGCGAGCGGGCTGGTGGCCCCTCCCGGGGCGGCTTCCGGGTGCTCGTGACCGTGGCTCATCGAGGACCTCCCCTTTCCAACCAGTGCTCGTAGACGTCGGCGTACAGAAGCTCTTCGGACGGGCCTTCGTAGTCCGGCCAGAGATCTCCCTGGCGAAAACCGACCTTGTAGAGGGCCCGGTCCGGCCCGCCCGAGAGGCCGTAGGCCAGGTCTTCTGGGTTCGGATAGGCGCCCAGCACGGACTCCACCCTCCCCGGCCTACCCTTCAGGTAGCCCGGCGTGCGGACGTGGCCCGGCTTCGCGCTGGTCCTGACCCGGACGGGGTCGCCGGGGGCGAAGCGCGCCGTCAAGCGTCTTCCCAGCGGCGGTGGATCTCCGCGGACCGCTCGTCTATCTCCGCGCTCGTCAGGATGCCCTTCTCGACGAGCAGCTTCTCCGTGGCGGAGGCCCAGCGCTCGTAGTAGGCGAGGTCGCGGTAGTTGGGGAGGGACTCTATGGCGCGGCGGTGCTCGTCGGTGGTCTGGATGCCCTTCTTG
>CAXTDD010000293.1:0-4630 GCA_964242955.1 uncultured Rubrobacteraceae bacterium
GTCTTCGTGGGGGATCTGGGGTGGTTGGGGTTGCAGGGCCCACCACTTGGCGCGCAGGGGGCCTCTTTCGGGGACGCGGCGTACCTGGTCTCCTACCTCTTCTTCGCGGCGGCGATGCTCCTTTTGGTCAGCTCGACGACCCGCAGGATCACGGTCATAACCGGCCTCGACGCCCTGGCGATCATGCTCTCGGCCGGCATCCTGACGTGGTACCTGTTCCTGGGCGAGGCGGTCTCCGCTGCCGGCGCGCAGGGGTCCCTGGCGGTCTTCTCCGTCCTCTCGTGGCTGCTGTTCGACGCCGCGCTGCTCTTTCTCGGCCTCGTGGTGCTCTCGACGGCCGGGAAGCCGCCGTTCGCGGGTGCGCTCGCCTCGGCGTTCCTCGCGTTCGCGGCGGCGGACGGGCTCTACCTGGCGTCCCGGTCGGGCGGCTCCTACGAAAACGCCGGCTGGCCGGACGTGATCTGGGCTCTAGGCCTCGCCTTTTTGGGCCTCGCGGCGCTCAGGGCCGCGCCGGCGAACTTTACGGAGCACAGGATAGAGCCGTGGCGGGTCTTCTTGTTCTGGCTCGGCCCGCTCTCCCCGGCGGTCCACCTGGCCGTCGTCCTCCTCTGGGGGGCGGCCTACCCCCCGCTGCCCGCCTACGCGGCGGCCGGCGCCGGCGGGCTCTTTCTCTACCTCGGGCTGCGGGTGGCCCTCGTCTCCTTCACGAGCCGCCGGCTCACGGACGAGCAGGAGACGCTGGTGCGGAGGCTCGAAGGAGGCCGCGTCCTCTCCGAGATGCACGACACCGTGAAGCAGGGCGTGCACGGCGTCTCCCTGAACCTGCGCGCCGCTCTGGACGCCGGACGCCGCGGCGAGCACGGCGAGGCCATGCAGATAGTGTCCAATGCCCTGCGCGCCTCCCGCGAGACGGAGTTCCAGGTATCGCGCCCCTACGAGGAGCTGCAGACCTCCGTCCGCGGGGAGGGTGCCCCGCGGCCCCGCGACTACCTGCGCCACCGGCTCGTCAAGTTCGAGGAGTACTTCGGGATAAAGACCCACGAGGACCTCCAGGCCCCGCTGGAAGCGCTCTCCCCCCTGGAGATCGCCGCGTCCTACCGGTTCATCATCGAGGCCTTCTGGAACGTCGCCAAACACTCCGGTGCCGCCAACATGCGGCTCGAATCCAGGCAGGTCGGGAACCTGCTCCTCCTCCGCGTAAGGGACGACGGGCGCGGCTTCGATCCCAAAGATCTCCCACCCGGCATGGGGCTCGGGTACATGCGCCAGCGCGCCGGGGAAGTCGGGGCCGGCTTCGACGTGATCTCCGCCCCAGGCCGCGGCACCACCGTCCAACTCCGATTCCGCACCCGGCAGAAGCCCGCTTAACCCGCCGTTTACATACTCCGATAAGGATTAGACACGCCCACCAGACTGGGCGAGAATACAAGTCGTAACCCCGAGAGGAGGCCGGCCTTGGCGACAGACGTTTCGAGGGCCCCGCAAGAGAGCACGAGCGGTGCGTCCCTGCTCGTCCGGACGCAAGGCCTAACCAAGCGCTACGGCGCCATCACCGCCGTGGACGACCTCGACCTCCGCGTAAGAAGGGGCGAAGTCTACGGTTTCCTGGGCCCCAACGGCGCGGGCAAGACCACGACCTTGAAGATGCTGCTCGGCCTGATCCGTCCTTCGGGTGGCTCGGCCACGGTGCTCGGCCGGATCCCTGGAACGCCGGACGGGCTCGCGAAGATAGGGGCGCTCGTAGAATCGCCGGCCTTCTACCCTTACCTCTCCGGCAGGAACAACCTAAAGGTGATGGCCCGCTACTCCGGAGTCCCGAACGCGCGCGTGGCCGAGGTGCTCGACGCCGTGGAGCTCTCCGGCCGGGCGAAGAGCCGGTACAAGAAATACTCCCTGGGGATGAAGCAGCGCCTCGGGGTGGCGGCGGCGTTGCTCAAAGACCCGGACCTCTTGATCCTCGACGAGCCCACAAACGGGCTCGACCCCAAGGGCATGGCGGACATGAGGGCCCTGATCCGTCGCCTGGGCACCGGGGAACGCACGGTTCTGCTCTCCAGCCATCTGCTCGGCGAGGTAGAGCAGGTCTGCGACAGGGTCGGCGTGATCCACAAGGGGCGCCTGATCTCGGAGGGCGCCGTCACCGACCTGCGCGGCGGCGAGGCCCTTCTGGTGCGCGCCGAGCCCCTGGAGGAGGCGGCGAAGATAGCCGAGAGGTTGGATGGGGTCGAGTCCGTGGAGACTACTGACGGGGTGCTCAGGCTCAAGACGGAGCCCGAGCGGGCAGCGGAGATCAACGCCAAGCTCGTCTCCGCCGGCCTGCGGGTGAGCGAGCTCAGGCCGGCGGAGCGCTCGCTCGAGGACGCCTTCCTGGAGCTCACCGGCGGGGAGACGGTCTAGCGTGGGCGCGAGCTTTCGGGCGGAGTCGCTCAAGCTGCGCCGGCGGCCGGCGGTCTGGGTCCTGGCCCTCGTGCTCGCGATAACCGTGATTCTTTTCGGCTACGTTTTCAGTTACGTATTCGTGGTCAACAGCCCGGACGCCGCCGGGGCACCCCAACAGGGATTGGGCGGGTTCAGGGAGTATCTCCTGCCGGAAAGCTTCCTGGCGAACGTCCTCACGAGCGGGCTGGCCGGTTTCGGAGGCACGATCGCCCTGATCCTGGGCGCGATGGCCGTGGGCAGCGAATACGGATGGGAGACGTTCAAGGTCACGCTGACCCAGAGATCTAGCAGGGTGGGGCTCTTCCTCGGCAAACTCCTCGGCCTCGGCGCCGTGTTGCTCGCCTTCGTCCTTATTGCCTTCGTGGTCGGCGCCCTGAGCAGCTACGTCGTAGCCAGCCTGGAAGGCGCATCCCTGGACTGGCCCCCGGCCACGGAAGCGCTTCGGGCGGTGGGAGCCGGCTGGCTCGTGCTGGCGACCTTCGCCGCGCTCGGCGTTCTGCTCGCCACGCTGTTCCGGGGAACGGCCCTCGCCATCGGACTCGGGCTCGCGTATCTACTCATCGTGGAGAGCCTGTTGTTGGGTTTTTTCACCTTCAACGAGACGGCGGAGGCCGTAGGCCGGGCCCTTCCCGGCAAGAACTCCACAGACCTCGCCGCCGCCTTCGGGGACGCACCTCAGGGCTTCGGGGCCCTGGGTGAGACGGCCGACCCCTGGCAGGCCACGCTCGTACTTGCCGCCTACACCGCCGCCTTCGTCCTCATAGCCGTGCTGCTCTTCCGCCGGCGGGACGTCGCATGATAGGCGCCGGGGGACTCGTAAAAACCTACGGTCGCAAGGAGGCCGTGCGCGGCGTGGACCTCGAGGTCGAGCGGGGCACCCTCTACGGCTTTCTCGGCCCCAACGGCGCGGGCAAGACGACCACCATAAAGATGCTGACGGGCCTCCTGCGCCCGACCTCCGGCACCGTGGAGGTCGCCGGCGTGGACATGATAAAAGACCCGCTTCAGGCCAAGCGGCGCATAGCCCTCGTCCCCGACCAGCCGGCCCTCTTCGAGAAGCTGACCGCCAGGGAGTTCTTGCGCTTCGTGGGCGACGTGTACGGCGTCGAGCCGCAGAAGACGCAGCGGCGGACCGGGGAGTTGCTGGAGATGTTCGACCTCTCGGGCGCGGCGGACGAGATGCTGGGGGGATACTCGCACGGGATGAAGCAGAAGGCGGCGCTGGCCGCGGCCCTGCTGCACGAGCCCGAGGTCCTGTTCTTGGACGAGCCGACGGTGGGCCTCGACCCGGCGAGCGCCAGGCTCACCAAAGACCTCTTGCGCCGCCTGGTCGAGCGGGGCGGCACCGTATTTCTGACGACGCACATCCTGGAGCTCGCGCCGGTTCTATGCGACGAGATCGGCATTATCCAGAACGGCTCCATGCTCGCCTCCGGCCCCTTCGCCTCCCTACGCGAGCGCGCCCACGCCGACGAGGAAGAGAACCTCGAAGCTGTCTTCCTGGACCTCACGGGCTCGGGCGAGGGCCGCCAGCTGGCCGAGTACCTGAGGGATTAGCCATGGGCGTGGCAGGCCTCTTCCGCCAGGTCCGTATAAAGACGTTCTGGCGCTCCATTACGCGGGCCAGCGGCACGAGGAAGGTCCAGATCTTCTCCCTCGTGCCGTTCGGCCTGATGGTCTGCGTCTTCGCGTTCGCCTCGTCTTACTTTACGTTCGGCTCGATGCCGGTGGGGGCGGCGCGGCTGGCGTTGGCCGGCCTGTTCACGTTCGCCGCGCTGACGCTCGTGCTCGTCGGGCTGGCGAGCGCCCTATACACGATGTACCTCTCCAATGATCTTGCGGTGCTGCTCGCCCTCCCGGTACGGGAGCGGACGGTCTTCGCGTACAAGTTCTGGGAGGTCTACGCGACGGACGGGGCGCTCTACGCCCTGGTCGGGTTGCCCGTGCTGCTGGCCTACGGGTTGGCGACGGGGGCCTCGTTGCTGTTCTATCCGGTGGCGTTGGTAGCGTCGGCGCTCGTGCTCGTCGTGCCCGTCTCGGCGTGCGTGCTCCTGATCATGCCGCTCATGCGCCTCCTACCCGCCGGACGCGCCAGGGAGATCTCCGCCGCCCTCGGCGGCCTGGTCGCGGTGGTG
Organism: uncultured Rubrobacteraceae bacterium; assembly: GCA_964242955.1. Taxonomy (GTDB): domain Bacteria; phylum Actinomycetota; class Rubrobacteria; order Rubrobacterales; family Rubrobacteraceae; genus Rubrobacter_D. The sequence goes on from CAXTDD010000293.1 coordinate 4,575, forward strand.
GCCTACGTCTCCTTCTACGTCGCCAACCCCCCGGGCTCCCGCTCCTCCAACCTCCC
>CAXTDD010000294.1:0-4625 GCA_964242955.1 uncultured Rubrobacteraceae bacterium
TTTGCCTCCCTGGATCCGCCGCGCGGCCTTTAACGGCCGTGGCGGAGGTATGAACTTGTCTGGCGAGCTACGTATAGCCGACGATCCCATGACCGTTGTCTTGTTGGGCTCGATCCTCTTGTTGGTCGGGCTGCCGGGTATCCTGCTGACCCTGCGGGTAGTGTCCCGCCCGCCCCTGGGGATCCGGCGCTTACGCTGGTTGTACCCTGCGTGGGCTTGTCTTTTGGCTGCGAGTTCGGTTTGGTCTCTCTCTAGAGACCCGCTCTTGTCCGCGGACGACGCGGCAACCAATAACTTCGTACGTTTGGGTTTCTTGTTGCTGGGCACTCTTATCATCTTTTTCGTCGGGGTAAAGTCCGGAGCCGAACTTCTCCGGGAGTTGGCGTCGGGGGTCTTGGGGATCTTCTCCGTCTTCGCGCTGTGGAGCCTGGCATCGACGCTCTGGTCCGTCTCACCCGCCAGCACGCTGTACAAATCGATCGAGTACTCCACCATGCTGGTTCTTTTTGCCCTGGTGGCGTCCTCGATCGTGGTAGCCACCAAAGATCCGCGTCATCGTCTGCTGGCGCTGAAGAGCATCTTTGACTGGCACTGGTTCTTGCTCTTTCTGTTCATGATGAGCGTCCATGCGGGCGTGCTCTTCTTGCCCGAGTACGCGGTGCTGCGGGACTACAGGGACCAATCCGGGGTCCTGGGCTTCTCGATTCAGGGCGCCCTCCCGGGGTTGTCGGCCAACGCGGTGGGTACGCTCGGGGCCATCGTGGGAATCGTCGCGCTGGTAAGGGCCCTGCAACAACCCGGCCACAGAGTACTTTGGTGGCTGATCTTCTCGACCTCCTTGCTCACGATGGTGCTGACGCAGAGCCGCTCGCCCATACTCGCCTTCTCGGTGGCGGCAGCCGCGGTCCTGGTTGCAAGCCGTCGGTTCGGTATCCTGGCGTTCGGCGCTTTGTTGAGCGCGCTGGCGCTGCTCACGCAATACGGGCAGCCGGTGTACGAGTTCATGGCAAGGGGTCAGAGCGGACAAGATCTCGCCTCGCTCACCGGAAGGGTGACGTACTGGGCGGAGAGCTTCGAGGCCATACGCGAGAAGCCGCTGCTAGGCTACGGGGCCAATGCCGGCGGGAAGTTTGTCTTGGAGTCTGCTTTGGGTGAGGCCGTGTCGACCGTGCACAGTCTATATATAGAGGTGCTGCTGGACACGGGAGCGGTCGGGTTGGCCCTCCTGTTAGCGGGCCTGGCTGCAACGTGGTTCTGGATGTTCAAGACCCGCCGTATCGTGGCGAAAGACCCGATCGGCAGTCTGCTTTGGCTGGAATGCTTGGGTGTCTTGAGCGTCCTATCTGTGCGATCTTTGTTCGCCGTTACCCTGGTCTGGTCCTGGTATGTTCTCAATTTCGGCGTGGTCCTGGTTTTCATAAGCGTAGCGAGGAGGCAAGTTGGTCGGGCACGCCAAACGGGTGCTGCTCCTGCACAACCACTACCAGCAACCCGGCGGCGAAGATCAGGTGTTCGCGGCTGAAGGCGCGCTTCTAGAGGCGCACGGCCACGAGGTACTGAGATACACCCTGCACAACGACTCGGTGACCGGCATGGGCCGAGTCGACCTCGCCAAGAAGACGGTCTGGAACGGGTCGGCGTACCGGGATCTGCGGGCTCTGATCCGCCGCGAGCGTCCCCAAGTGGCCCACTTCCACAACACCTTCCCGCTCATCTCCCCGGCGGCCTACCACGCCGTCAAGGCGGAAGGTGTGCCGGTGGTCCAGACCCTGCACAACTACCGCCTACTCTGCCCCAACGCCCTCTTTTTCCGCGAGGGACGGGTGTGCGAGGATTGCATGGGCAAGACGGCACCGTGGCCCGGGGTGCTGCACGCGTGCTACCGGGACAGCCGGCCGTCGAGCGCGATGGTCACCGCCACGCTCACCGCCCACCGGGCTATAGGCACGTGGAACAAGGCGGTAGACGCGTACATCACCCTCACCGACTTTGCCAGGCAAAAGTTTATCCAGGGCGGTCTACCGGCGCACAAGGTAACGACCAAACCCAATTTTATTCAACCCGACCCCGGCGCGGGGGAGGGACGGGGAGACTACGTTCTGTTCGTGGGGCGTCTCTCGCGCGAGAAGGGCGTTGACACGATGCTGGCGGCCTGGCACACGCCGAAAGCAAGGATGCGCCTCAAGATCGTGGGAGACGGACCGCTGGCCTCCGAGGTGGCCAAAGCCGCCGGGAGATCCGAACAGGTCGAGTGGCTGGGGCGGCAGCCCGGGGACCGGGTGCTGGCCCTGATGAAGGACGCCAGGGCCTTACTTTTCCCTTCCGTGTGGTACGAGGGCTTCCCCATGGTCATCGTGGAAGCGTACGCTACCGGTCTGCCCGTGATCGCCAGCGACCTGGGGAGCATGTCGTCGCTGATACATCACGGTCGCACAGGCCTCCATTTCCGGCCCGGCGACCCGGATGACCTCGCCGAGCAGGTGGGGTGGGCGTCGGCGCATCCGGCGGAGCTACGACGCATGCGTGGGGAGGCCAGGTCCAAGTTCGACGCGAAATACACCGCGGACCGAAACTACCGGTTGCTGACGGAGATCTACGATGCGGCAGCCGGACGCGTTCCAACGCGAGGGCGTACACCCTGAGGGGGTTATCGGGCGTCCGTTCGGCAGGGACGGTCGCGTGCCCGCGTACCCTCGCCGGGGTGTCCTCCCGCATGAGGCCGAGGGTCTCTCAGGTACTCCACTACCAACCCCGGCAGCCCCTCAAGCTTAATCAAACAGCCCTGGAAGGGAGGACAGCATGAGTGGCAGGTACACGGGCCAGCGCCTCCGGAGACTGGAGACCCCACCCGCGCTGAGTAGTGGCGGTTGTGCGAGCGGGCACGACTGAGGGTGGTACAGGCGCTCTGCACCGGGCTCACCGACGAGGAGTTCTCGGGCGCATATGCCGTTCGGGGGATGCGCCGTGCCCGCCCGCGTAATACGCTGCAAGGGTCGAACCGAGGGGTGGGGGCTTTGCGTCCCGCTTCGGCCCCGACGAGGAAAGGCGGCCGGGATGAGGAAGACCGTGGTACTGTTCGCTTCTTTGGCCTTGGCCGTGCTGCTCGCCAGCGGCGCGGCGCTCGCGGCGACCTACGCGAGCTTCGAGGCAGAAACCATGAACCGGGGGCCGAACGTCGTGCTCGCCAGCGGCGGCACCGCTATCCGCTACGACAAGTCTGACGCCGTCGCCAACAAGGGCGGTGTCAACGTCGCGGAACGGTCCGACAGGATCATCGTTCGCGGCGCGATAAACGCCGGCGCCGACACCCGAGTTTGCGCCCGCGTTCGCGTGGACGGGGACCCGGCAGGCTCCCTGGCGTGCCGCCCGGCGGGCCCCACGCCCGCGTACGGGGACAAGGTGTTCTCGGGCCTCAACATCACCAAGGGCACGCACACCTTCGCGGTGGTAAGCGCTGAGGTAGGTACCGGCGAGGCCCTGTACGTAGACCGGGTGCGCGTGGAGGGGCCGGACGCGCCCACGCCTTCCTACGGCGCGGATTGCCCGCAGAGGGCGAACGCCCTGGTGGTGCAACCGGGCCAGGATCTCGCCGCGCTCGCGGACGCGCGGACGGGCCCGACCACGTTCTGCGTACGGGACGGGGTGCACACGGTCGACAACGACGTGACCACCCAGTCCGGTGACGACTATATCGGCATGTACTCCGACGGCACTCGGCCCACTCTGCGCATAGTCGCCCCGGCCGGGGTGACTGGCAACAACGTGATGGACGGTAACGGCGAGGTCGGGGTGGAGAACCTCGACATCTCTGGGACGCTCCATAACAACGAGTGCGAGCCCGAGTGCGGTCGGGGCATAAGCGGCGGCAAGATACTGGCCGTCAACATCAACTCACACGACAACGAGAATGCCGGCATCGGCGGCTGCTCCACCGACACTGTTGTACGCGATTCGGTGCTGAGCCGTAACGGTAACGCGGACTCCGCCGCTGACGGCGTTGGCCCGGGCGGTGGTCCCGCAAGGGTCTCCGCAGCCGGCATCAAGTGCATCAACCCGTTCAGCGTATTTAACACGGACTTCGTCGACAACTACTGGAACGGCGTGTGGTGCGATGAGGAGTGTGGTCGCATCGAGGTTCGCGGCAGCACCTTCGTCCGAAACGGAAAGTCCGGCATCCACGACGAGATTTCCAGCGGCCCGGCGGTCTTCGCTGGCAACACCTTTGACGACAACGGGCACCGCACCGAAGCCGGTAGCAATAGGGGCGGCATCCTCGTGATCCAGAGCCGCGACGCCGACATCTTCGGCAACAAGTTCAACGGGCAGGTGTCGGGCATCGCTGTGAAGTTGCAGGCGCAGGCCAGACGCACGCCGTTCGCGCACGGCAACATCCGCGTCGAAGATAACGACCTGAACAATGGGGACACTGTCGAGGGCTGCGACTCCGCGCCGGACAACAGCTGCGTGCGCAACCAGTAGCACACCCCACGGCAGAGCGGGAGGGGGGCCGACGGTGATAAGCGTCGTCGGCCCCCCCGTCGGCTACAACCCCGGTACCACCTTCACAGCCCCGATGCGAACCGGCCCCAGGGGCGCCCGGCCAGGGGGATCTCGTCCTGGTGGCC
>CAXTDD010000295.1:0-4609 GCA_964242955.1 uncultured Rubrobacteraceae bacterium
GCGACCGCGGACGTACGCGATGCTTCAGCTAGCGGGGATACGCGGCTCCTGTTCAGATCGAATGCCACCATGTCGAAAACGGTAAGCACGGCCTCCTTCGCCACCAAGATACATGTGCAGACTAAGGGCGTTCAGTGTAACGGAATGCCCCGCTTGGTGTTAGACATAGACGGAATCCCCAGGGCCGCTTGGGACGTGAATTCCACGGCCTGGGGCGTCCAGTCGGTAGACCTCGGCCATCTCCCCGTAGGACGACACACGGTAGCTCTTCGGTTCCCGAACGACTACACGTCATCGAATTGCAGCAGGGCACTGAGCGTGGACTGGCTGCTCGTTCGATCGGAGATTGCCCTTGGTGCTTATTCTGGCCCCACCCAGGTCGGCGGACCAGGTCAAACCTTGAACGATTTCAATGCCCTCTTAGACCCGAGTACTCCCGCTGCCGCCGGGCTGCTCTTCCCCAAATGGCAGACGCCGAACGGGACCTACCTGCCGTTTCCCGAAGCGAAGATCGACGAAGTGCGCCGTACGAACAACGCCACGCCTATCGTTACTTGGGAGCCCTGGAATGCCGTCCAAGCCGACTCTGCGCAGTTCCCTCTGGACGATATAGTCTCCGGTAAACACGATGCGTACGTCGCAGAGTGGGCGGCGGCTGCTGCAAACTACGAGAAGCCTCTCTACCTCCGTTTCGCTCACGAGATGAACGGCGGCTGGTTTCCATGGGGTGTCGGCACGAACGGAAACGGGCCTGCAGACTACGTGGCCGCGTGGAGACACATACACGACATCTTCGAGCAGGAGGGGGCGACCAACGTGCGTTGGGTCTGGGCGCCCAATGTGAAGGAAGGTTTGCCGGCATCGTACGCTTCGCTGTTCCCGGGCTCGGAGTATGTGGATTGGATCGCGCTCGACGGGTACAACTGGGGCACCACCCAATCATGGTCGAGCTGGATCAGCTTCACCGGGGTGTTCCGGGGATCCTACGATGAGATCACGGCCCTTTCGAACAAACCGCTGATGATCGCCGAGACGGCGTCGACCGAAACGGGCGGCAACAAGGCGGACTGGATTCGGAGCGCTTTTCTCACCGAGATGCCGACGCGGTTTCCCCGTATCGCGAGTGTCATCTGGTTTAACTCCAACAAGGAGACCAACTGGCGCATAGATTCGTCCACAGCCGCCAACGAGTCCTACAGAGAAGTTGCTCGCGACCCGCTCTATCAGGGCAGGTTACCGTAGATATCGTTGCTCGCTATTTCTGCTGGAATGGCGAAAGCGAGAACGCACCTCGTAAGCGTTCCGTTGCGGAAGGACCCAAACTCGGCGCCGGCACGGGACGCACCGCTGCTTCCGGGGGGAGACGGTCGCTGCCCCCGCTCCCACGGCCGAGCAGTGGACCGTCGGAGCGGTCTGAGATACCGGAGTCAGCGACGCAACGGGCGGAACGTCCCCAAGGCCGACATGTTGCGTCTCGCGGCGCACAGTGCAGACAGAGACGAGAGGAGAGGCTGTGCACGACTCCGAGAAACGCGCCTTGACTAGGGGTGGCTTCTTGCGGGGCCTCGCGGATGAACGCTTTCCAAGAAGGAAAGGCGATAAGGAGAGGCGAGAGGTGGAGATCGCCAACGGGCCACGGGGAGTGAGGACGAATGGTCGGACGGGGGCTGGCGCGGGAGCAGACGCGCGCACGACCCTAAGCCGAAAAAGGTTTCTCGCGCTTGGCGGAGCCGGCTTGGCGGGGGCGACGCTCTTGGGCACCGCGGTGGCGAGACCCGCGCACGCGGCAACGGCGTCTTCTTTGGGTATCGTCCCGGACGACCGGGCGGCGGCGATCAACAACAGGCAGAAGCTTGTCGAGGGCCTCCGGTACTCCCCGTCTACAATGAGCGTGACCTTTCCTCCGGGAAAGTACTACATAGACAACTCCGGCGCCGAGCCTGGGCGTGGCCTCAACGCCGACGGTCTCATCGTGATCGACGGGTTCAACGGCCAGCTTACGATGGAGAAGGGCGCCACGTGGGACGGAGATGCCCGCTTCGTCTTTACCGACAAGTCGAGGCGGGGACTCACCTTCTACAGCGGCGACGGGGCCAGGTTCTACGGCTTGGGGGCCACCTTCGAGCCGTTCCTGCCCGACCGACGCGTGGATGGTACGTGCGTCGAATTTAGCAAGACCAAGAACACTCTGGTGCAAGACGCGGACATCTATGGCTCAGCCGGTGCTGGCCTGCTCTTTTGGCAGTGCGAGTATCCTAAAGTCGTCGGCGCAACCATAAGGAAAACGATGGCAGACGGATTGCACTTTGCCAACTGCCTTCTCGGTGAGGCGCACGACGTGAGCACAGACGGCACCGGCGACGACGGCCTGGCCTTCGTCAACTACACCGGCGAGCACGCCAACGCCGCCGTCCCTTACCCGGACAACCGGGGCGGGTACGCCAAGAACGTGCACGTGAAGAACGGCGGCGCGCGGGGGATCACGGTGATAGGCCAAAGCGGCGTGACGTTGGACGGCTTCGTCGTGGACAACACCTACTCGTGCGGTCTGTTAGTGGAGCAGGACCACCACTGGAAGAGCCGGGTCCCGACGGACGTCGTCTGCATCAACGGCACGGTCAAGAACAGCGGCAGGGCCCGGCCCGGCCAGCTCGTCTCCTCGGAGGCCGACAAGTCCGGCGTCAACGTGCTCGGGGCCGGAAAGGTTTACCTCGATAGCGTGACGTCAGAGAGAGCGGTCAAGTACGGGTTCTACGTCGGGGACAACGACGAGGTGCGGTACGGCAAGCTGACGTCCGTGGACGCGCACAACCCTGGTGTTTCCGAGGACCCCGGCGCCAGGGGGCGCGCCTTCGGATTCGTAAACAACGCGACCGTCGGTGCGTGGACGGGGGACCCGGGCGTGGAGCCGCAGGAGCTGCACGTGGTGGACAACCAGCCCACCGCCACCGGCTTCGCCGTGGTCACCTCCGGCGCGCAGCAATCGGGGAACCTGGGGGCGATCTTCGACAAAGTGGCGAGGCGCGACGTGTACGTCGACAATCAGTCGAACTTGTCCACCGCGGGCAGGGTTTCGCCCGGCCTCAACCAGACCGGGGTGGGCCTTGCCGCCAACGTCAAGGCGACCTTCGCCGAGGCCATGGACCCGGCCACGTTCACCCGCTCGACTTTCAAGCTGTTCAGGAGCACGACGCAGGTAAGCAACGTCGTGGTGAGCTACGATCCGGCAACCCGGACTGCCACGTTGAACCCGTACGGTGGATCGACCACGTACTTGGCCAGGGGAGCGTGGTATAGGGCCGTGATCGAGGGCGGACCTGGCGGCGTTAGGGACGCGGGAGGCAACCCGTTGGCGATTGCCATGGCTTGGAGTTTCAAGACCCGTACGTAAAACCCGGTAGGGGCGACTCCGCCGGGGATCAGTAGCCCTGGCCGCGCCAGTAGGCTACCGCCTGGTCGTAGGTGCGGTTGTAGTAGCCGCTGTTCGCGTCGAAGTAGTGGTGCGCCTCGTATCGGTGTCTGTTCGCGGGATCCGTTATCCACTTTTTCGGGTGGTACTGCGGCCACGTCCTCGCCATGCTCCAGAAGTAGCCGGGCACCATGATGAGCTTCGTGTCGTCGTTGCGCCGTATGGTGCCGAGGGCCCGCTGGGAGTACGCCTGCCAGGCCTGCTGGGGCGTCGCGAAACCCGGAGGGGTCGGCATGCCGACGGGCTCGTTCATCAGGCCGTAGGCCGCGACGGCGGTGTCGGCCTTGAACTCCGCCGAGAGCCTGCGCCAAAGGTCGTAGAAACGCTCCGGCGGGAGCTCCGGCGACCCCAGCTTGCTCTCCTTCGCCTTGCCGTCCACGGAGAAGTAGTACCCGGCGTAGTTGTGGACGTCGAGTACTACCCGCATGCCTGCGGCGCCCGCCCGGGCCACGCACGCCTTCAGCCGCGCGAGCTCGTTGGGCTCCAGATTCTGCCCCAGCGCGGGCTGTATCCGCTCCCAACGGAAGGGCAGGCGGACGAGGTCGGTGCCCCTGCTCCTGAGGTAGTCGAAGGTGTTCTGGGCCGGGTACCAGTAGTCGCGGTCGTAGACCCCACGGTTCGCGTTCGTCATGCCATCTTCCCAGGTCTCTCCCGCGCTGACGTTGATCCCTCGCAGGTAGCCGGCGGCACTCTTGTGGGCCTCGTAGACCTGGGCCTGCGCCCGCGGCTGGCTTATGGCCCTCGTCTTGCCGTCCCCGTTGTTGGCGTAGACGCTCAGCCAGAAACCGCCCCACAGCTGGCGCTCGTCCGCGCCCCAAATCGTGACCCAGAGGTTCGCGGTGTCGGCCCACCGGTACCACCTCTCGCCCAGGGTGTTCCATTGCAGCTGGTCGTCGAAGATGCCGGGGTTGCCCTCCGGGCGCCCGAGGTTGTTGGGCCAGTTAATCTCGCCTATGTAGCCCCTGGCGGCGTTCTGCGTCAGCCAGTCGGTGAACGCCTTCAGGTTGTCATACTCGCGGTGCTCGAGCGCGTTGAGGCCCGCGGGGACACCGGGGTGGGAGACGGCCGGGTGTGGCAGGACGCCTCCCGCCGCGAGCGCCGCGCTCGAGGCCACCAGGCCTTTCAAGAAACCGCCCCGGG
>CAXTDD010000296.1:0-286 GCA_964242955.1 uncultured Rubrobacteraceae bacterium
CCTGGACGCGACCCGGTCAGCCGAGGTCGCCGACGCGCTCGTGCGGCTCGCGCTGACGGAGGGCATCTTTCTGGCCGACCTCGCGCCCGAACGCTTCGCCGTGGATGCCGCCTCGGGTGAGCTCTGGCTGCTGGACCCCACGGAGGTCTTCGCCCTGGACCCGGAGCGGCTGCGCGGGGTGGCCGAGGTGCTCGCCGCGGTCCGGCGCGGGGACGTGGACGGGGGGGGGGGGGGGGTGGGGGGGGGCGGGGGGGGGGGGTGCCGCGGCGACCCGGCGGGCCGGCGG
>CAXTDD010000296.1:296-4607 GCA_964242955.1 uncultured Rubrobacteraceae bacterium
GGGAGGCCGTAGGCGCCCTGGGCGGTCCGTTGTGGGAAGAGCACTCCCTGGCCGAGATCCGGGCCCGCGGCATCGAGGCCGTCCGCCGCGGCGGCGCGACGCTCCACGTCGAGGTCGCCCAGATGGCCCGCTCGCTGGCGGACGCCGAAAGCTTCTCCGGCACGCAGACGCGGGCGGCGGCCGAGGCGGCTGGGGCCCTGATCTCCCACTACAGGGACCCCGCGTACGTGGCGGCCCGGGCGGCGCGCAGGCTGGCCCAGCCAGACGCCATCGCGGACTACCCGCGCCAGGTGCACGCGCTCCTGGACGAACTCAAGGACGGCGAGGTCGAGGTGCGCTTCCGCCACGCGGGCCTGGACGACCTGATCGGGCGCGTAGACATCCTCGCCAACCGCCTGGTCTTCGCCCTCCTCATAGCCGCCCTCATCGTCGGCTCCTCGATGCTCGGCGTCTTCGTCAGAGGCGGCTTCCAACTCTTGGGCCTCAGCGTCTTCGGCCTCGTCGGCTTCATCTTCGCGGCCGTGTTGGGATTGCTACTCCTCGTCGGAATCGTACGTTCAGGGCGGCTTTGACCGGCCGAAGCACGCTCCGGCTTCGCCTACGCTTTCAGCACGCTGCGCCGTGCTTCGCACGGCTCCGCTTTCAGCACGCTCCCTGCGGTCGCTTTCAGCACGGCGCTTCGCGCCTTTCAGCTTTTTTGTTTGTGGTGCGAGGCCGAGCTCTCTGGGAGAATACCCGGGGTCAGCGAACGGTTTACGAACGGGTGTTCCGAGGAGGGCCAACTAGCTGAAAGTGCCCGAAGGGCACGTGCTGAGAGCGTAGGCGTAAGCCGCAGCGTGCTGAAAGCCTCCTAAGGAGGCGTGCTGAAAGCTGGCGAAGCCAGCGTGCCGCGAGCGACGAAGGAGCGAGCATGGAGCAGGTGCGGAGTGAGATCCTGAAGACCATCCCCTACGGCTTTTACATCACGGGCGTGGTCGGGGCCGGCGGGGAGGCGAACGGGTTTACGACGTGTTGGGTCTCGCAGGTCTCGTTCGACCCGCAGCAGGTGGTGGTGGCCGTCCGCAAGGACCAGCACACCCACGAGCTCATGGAGCAGGGCGGCGTCTTCTCCCTGAACTTTCTCGACACGGAGCAGGAGGAACTCGCGCGCAAGTTCACCCGCCCGCTAGAATCGGAGGACGGCGCGGTGGGCGGCTCGGTCTACAAGACCGGTGAGACCGGCGCCCCGCTCTTCGAAGAGGCGTTCGCGCACCTCGAATGCCGCGTCGTCGGCAAGATGGAGGCCGGGGACCACACCGTGTACCTGGGCGAGGTCGCCTCCGCGGCCCTCGACCGTCCCGCCGACATCCTCACCGACCTCGACACCCCGATGGAGTACGGCGGCTAACCGCCCGCTAAAGTCCGCGCCCCGTCCCTCCGACAAAAAGCTCGTAGAGAGCGTGCCAGGAGAGGCGGTACAACGGTGGACGGACATCCGGTCGGAAGAGGGCATCTTCGAACATTCCTCACAGACGAGCGCGGCTTCACGCTCATCGAGTTGCTCGTGGTGGTCGTCATCGTAGGTGTCCTGGCGGCCATCGCGATCCCGACCTACATAGGCCAGCAAAACAAAGCCAAAGACACCGCAGCCCAGGCCCAACTCCGCACCGCCGCCACCGCCCAACAACTCTACTACGCGGAGAATGACGAATATGCTGGGAATGTGGCCGATATCGGTGGCGCCTTCGGCTTCAGGCAGGGCGATCAGGTAGTGACAGTCCGGTCCGGCGGAGGCTCCTACTGCATGGACGCGCCTGGGGGTGGAGACAACGTCTTCAAGATAACCGAGGCTGCCGGCAGACCCACGTCAGGAGGATGCTCAGGCGGAAACTAGACCGAGCACACGACCCACCCTGAGATATCGTCTGGCGACGCCGGGCGAGTTTGGTTACCATGTCCGACGGGCCGGCGGCGAACTTGGAGGGGGAGCCGCCGGCCCTCTATCTTGTCTACGCGGCGAACGCTCGGAGGTTGCGGATCACTTGCCCGGACCGGAGACGCAAACGACGGGCCGGTCGCAGGAATCCTCGACGGAACTCAGGCTTGGGTCAAAACATCTGTGGAAAGGACCGAGTGCCAAGCGCCAAGAGCTAACGGCCAAGAGCTAACGGCCAAGAGCTAACGGCTAAAAGCTAACGGCTAAAAGCTACTGCGCTTATGCCGTTGGTAAATCGTCAGGCAGAACTCCCGTCCGACAGCATCTCGCGGACCCGACGCCCGTCGCGGTGGCCCCGGTAGTAGGACAGCCGGTCCTCGCACTCGGTCCACCCTGCAAGGTTGGGGTTCGAGAGGAACGATTGCGGAGACCCGAAGCGGCCGTCCTCCCAACCGTTCCTGTAAGCCGGGGCCTCCCTGCGAAGACCCGTCTCCCTCACAACCTGCTCCTGGATCATGCCGGCTCCTTCTCACGCGCCTCTCCTACGAGCATTATGTAAGCACAAGGGATTCACAAATGGAAGATCAGATTTAACGAAAATGAACAAAAGTTACAGAAGCTCCACATCTGGGGCTTCAGATAAGAGCCACCAGCCCTGCTTGTGCCCGTTGCTACTTTAGCTGGCGGAGGCGCGAGCGGCCGACCAGGAGTGCGGCGAAGAGGAGGGCGCCGAGGAGTATCGGGAGGGCGAGGCCGGAGAAGAGAGCGGCGCCGGTCCAGAAGGCCAGGGCGAGGATGGCGCTGTCGAGGGTTCCGGGGGGAGGCGGAGTCTGTGGGCGGCCGAGGGCGAGGAGCAGGGCGGCCGAGACGGCCCCGGAGAGGAGCCAGCCGGCGAAGTTGGAGAGGGGGACGCCGTAGTAGGCGCCGCCTCCGGGCCAGATCCAGAACCCCAAAGCGGTGGCGCCGGGGTCGAGGACGCCGTCCATCGAGACGAGCAGGACGGCGGCGAGGATGACGCGGGGGGCGATTCGTGCGGGGCCCCACGTGGCGGCCACGGCCCCTATCACGAGCGGGACGTAGGTGACGGGGAGCAGGTACGGGACCAGCCCGAAGAGTTTCGGTCCGAGGGCGTCGTCGTAGGAGAAGGTTCCGTAGGGGAGGCCGGTCGCCACGCCGACGGACTCGATGGCGTAGGCGAAGGCGGAGACGGCGAGGATGGAGATGGAGGCGCGGCGCGGGCCGAGGTGGGCGAAGAGCGCCACGAGGGCAGGCGAGGCGATCAGGGCGGTCGAGACGTACGAGCCAATGCTGGCGCCCGGCACGTCGGGGAAGCGGGTGGCGAAGAACGCCGCCCCGAAGGCGACGGCCGAGGCGAGGAGGAGCGGGCGCGGCGTGGTACGGAGGACGTGTGAAAACACCCGCCAATCATAAAGGGTGTGGAGCTCGGGCGCTGGTATATTTGGATCGTGATCCGACGCCTCATCCACATATCTCGGCCGGTGCTCTGGATCAACACCGTCGGCCCCGCCACGGTGGGGATGTGGCTGGCCGGAGACCTCTGGAGGTGGGAGGCGCTGCCGGTTCTGCTCTGGCTGACACTTCCTTTCAACCTCTTGATCTACGGCGTGAACGACGTCTTCGACCAGGAGACGGACGCCAAGAACCCCCGCAAAGGCACCCTGGAAGGCGCGCGCATCCACCCGGAAGAGGCCTCCCTCATCGCCCGCGGCGTCATCCTCCTGAACGCGCCTTTCCTGTTCCTCTTCCTGATTTTCCTGCCGGCCGGCGCGACGCTCTGGATGGCGCTCTACGCGCTGGTCTTCGTCGGCTACTCCGTCCCGCCGGCGCGCTTCAAGGCCCGCCCCTACCTCGACTCTTTGAGCAACGCGGCCTACGCCTTCCCCCTGGTCTTCGTGCCGCTGGCCCTCGGCGAGTCTCCCGTCTGGCCCGCCGCCGTGGGCCTGATGGCGTGGAGCGCGGCCAAGCACACCTTCGACGCCGTCCAGGACGTGGAGGAGGACCGGGCCGCCGGCATCGTCACGACGGCCGTCAGGCTCGGGCCATCGGGCGTGGTCCTCTGGAGCGGCTCCCTGTGGGCGCTCTCGACCGTGTGCTTCGCCCTGGTCAACGTCCCCGTGGCGCTCGTGAACGCCGCCATCGCGGGCTACCTGCTCTACGCCTTGCACAGAGATCCCACGCCGGGCACGGGGCATCGGCTCTACCCCATCTCCATAGCTTTTCCCTACGTGGCCGGGACGGTCGCCGGGGTGCAGCTCGTCGCGGCGCTCTCGCTCGGGGCCTACCCGTGAGCCGGGTCGTGGTCGTCGGGGGCGGCATCGGCGGGCTTGCGGCGGCGGCGCTTCTGGGCCGCGCCGGGCATCGGGTAACTTTACTGG
>CAXTDD010000297.1:0-4587 GCA_964242955.1 uncultured Rubrobacteraceae bacterium
TCGGGTCCATCGCCTTCTCGAACGCGAAGGTGTCGGTGTAGCCGTCGGCGCCGCGGAGCACCACTTCGACCGCGCCCTCCTGCGGCCCCGCCTCCTCCAGCAGGTCCCGCAACGGCACGCCCTTCCACATGGCGTTGCTCATCAGGCGTCCGCCCACCGGGTTGCTGATGCACGAGAGGGTGGTCTCCTGGTCCACGCTTTGCAGCGCCGAGATCTCCTCGAAGCCGTAGGTGCGCGGGTTCTCCACCATGCCGCCTATGCTGAACCGCCAGGCCGCCCGGCTCACGCGCGGGTCAACCACGTTCTTGGTCACGACGTAGAACTCGTCGTTCGGCGTGATCGCCTGCGCCAGCGTACCCTTCACGCCGGCCCGCGTCCCGTCGTAGTCGAAGGTGGCCTGGTTGAAGAGCCGGCGGAACAGCTCGCCCGAGCCGAGCGCCAGGACCGCCCCGGCGCCGCCGGCCAGAAACGCGCGCCGTCCGACGTGCGGCGTCCCCGACTCGGTCACCCGGCCCGACGCGGCGCGGCCGGTTACGTAGCGGTGGATTAACACGAGGACGGACCCGAAGACGGCGAAGGAGAAGAGCAGCGCCAGGATGGTGACGACGCGTGCGGTCCCCGGCGGCAGGCCCAGGAAGTTGGTGTCGAGCACCGGCCACAGCAGCGCCACGATGGCGAGCCACGCGACCCCGACCAGGCCCGCCGCGAAGCCCACGCCGCCGAAACGCCGCTGCCCCTCCGAGTTGCCCGCCCGCCGGACGACGAACGCGTACGCCACGCCGCCCAGGGCGCCCGCGACGAGCTGGCCGACGATCGCGGAGCCGACGCCGAGCTGCTTCATCCCGTTGTAGCCGCCGAGGACGGACTGCAGCTCCAGGAAGGGCTCGACCGGGATCAGGGGCGCGAACCTGTCCCCGATCATCTCGAAGGTCGAGGCGACGCCCAACGTGTAACGCAGCGCCGCCATCACCAGCGTCATGAGGAGCGCGGCGACCAGCCCCGCCAGGAAACCCGCGCCGGCCACCCTCGTCCATTTCACCATGCTCGACCTCCGCTCTCGTGCCCCGCCGGGGCGTTGTAGAGATTGCCTTCCAAGGCTAGGCCCGAGTCCTTACGGACACCTTGCACAGACCTTAAAAACCGTGAACTCCTGTCTCGCCTCGCCCACGGGACGAATAGCGGCCCCGGATCTTCAACCCGGCAGGCCGACCGTTTCGAGGGCGGCGCGGGTGGCGGCCAGGTCGGGCCGCGCGGTTGCGAGCGGTCTCAACCGTTCGAGGTCCTCGACTTCGTCCACGTCAAAGGTGGCCTCGACCCAGCCGACCGAGAGCCTGGCGCGCAAGGCTCGGGCCGTGATGTCGCCGAGCTCCGTGCCGGTGCTCATCGGGACGCCGCGGAGGACGTCGTGGCGGACGGCCGTGGCGCGCTGCCCGATCAGGTAGTAGCCGCCGTCGTGGGTGGGGCCGAAGACGAGGTCGTGGCGGTCGAGCTTCTGGAAAGCGTCCCTGACGACCTCGACGCCCAGGTGGGGGGAATCCGAGGCGATAAGGACGATCCGGCCCTCGCCGCGGACGGCGGCCTCCCGAAAGAGCCGCCCCTGGCGCCCGGCCCAGTCCCGCCCGACCTGGACGGAGACGCGCGCGGCACGCCCGTTCCTCCCTACCAGAGGCGCGATGTCCGTCCAGGCGTCGTCCGGCGTTACGTGCCAGCGGAGCCCGAAGGGCGAGGGGGCGAAGCGCGCCGCCAGGTCGGCGAGGAAAGCCTTGTAGAGCGCGGCTGCGTTGTCGTGGCCGATGGCGCGCCCGAGGCGCGTCTTGGCGAAGTTCGGCCGGGGTGCCTTGGCCGCGATGTACAGCGCGTCGTTCATCGGACCGCCGCCTCTGTGTTCGCGTCCGGCGTCCAGCGGGCGTGGCGAAACACCGTCGAGAGGATGGAGCAGCCGGCCAGGAGGCTGCCCTTGAGGGTGCCGCCGACCTTTGAGACGCCGATCCTGCGGTGGTAAACGACCGGCACCTCGCGGTAGCGGTAGCCGGCCCGGGCGGCCTTGACCACCATCTCCACCGACCAGCCGTGTCTCATCTCGCGCATGCCGAGGGCGAGCAGATCCTTGCGCCGGATCGCCCGAAACGGCCCGAGGTCGGTGACCTGCACGCCGTAGAGCAGGCGCATCAGGGACGCGGCCAGCCCGTTACCGAAGACCTGCTGCGACGACATCGAGCCGCGCTCCCTGGTGTTCCTGGCCCCGATTACGAGGTCCGCCTCGTCTTCGAGGAGCGGCCCCAACACCCGCGGGAGGTCTTCCGGGTCGTCGGCGGCGTCGCCGTCGAGGAGCACGATCACCTCGGCCTCCCCGGCGGCGAGGACGCCGGCCATACAGGCGTGGCCGTAGCCCCGCCGCCCTTCACGCACGACGCCCGCGCCGGCCTCCCGCGCGAGTGTCCCGGTCCCGTCCGTCGAGCCGTTGTCCACGACGATGATGCTGTGGAGCTGGACGGACGTCTGACGGTGCAAACCGCGGACCACCCGGGAGATAGAGGGCGCCTCGTTCAGGGCGGGGATGACGACGGAGACGCGCGTCGTAGCCCGCAGGCCGGCCGTCGCCTCCGCGGAGCCGGTGTCCGAACTTGTCGTCACGGTCGTCTCCTCGCGCGCTTCGTGTGGCCGGACCGGTCTCGTTTCGTCTCGCGACTTCGACCTACGCGGGGGTCCTTACGCAACCCTTGCCGATCCCTTACGAAACGCTCGAGCTGTGCCGTCGGCGAGTTTTTCAATGCTTCTCCGGCACTTTCCAGGCGATGGACTTCTTCAGCACGAACCTCTCGTCGTAGAGCACGAGCTCCGGCCGTTCGCCGGTCGGCGTCTGGAAGGTGACGAAGCCCCGGCCGCACTCGCCCGGCAGGGGATTCATGCTCTCCAGCGCGGGCCGCTCGGCCTTCGCCTTCTCGCCGAACTCCTCCGGCAGTAAAGGGGTACCGTCCGGCATCCGCAGCGCGAAGGCGCCGGGACCAATGTGCATCAGGCTGTTCTCCGAGTTCGGTCCGGCGCACCCCTTTACCTCGATGCCCGAGAACTCGAAGCCCCGCTCGGGCTCCGCGTTCTTCACGGCCACGCGCGACTCGTAGGACAGCACGGTCAGCGTGGTCCCGTTGCCGTCGGTGGTCGCCGTGTCGCCCAGGACGAGGCCGGGGTCCTTCGCCGGGGAGGCCGTAACCTTCTGCTTCTCATCGTCCGTCCCGGCCGAAGCTGGAGGATCCGGACCGCACGCGACCGAGATCGACACCAGCGCCGCCAGCGCGAGCCCACGTTTAATGTTCGACATCCCGTCCTCCTCGACGTCCGGATCCTCCAGCTTCGCCCTACAGCCCGAACATACGAGACAAACATTGCAACACCCTTAACGGCGCCTTACGAAACGCTTAACGGCGCGCAAGACCCATCGCGGGGCGCCGTTCTATTGGGACCGGGGTGTAGACTTTCGTGATGCGTCCAAGGGGCTTCTTCGGCGTGCTCGGGTGGCTGCTGGTCAGGCTACGCTTCCTTGTGGTGCTCTTCTGGGCCGTGGTGGCACTCGCCGCCTACCTCTACCTGCCGGCGCTCGGCGACAGTACGAGCAGCAGCCTCTCGGACGTGGTGCCCGAGTCCGCACCCGCGGCCAGAGCGCAGGCCCAGGAAGAAGATCTATCCGGTTCCGTCGAGGCGCCGGCCATACTGGTCTACTCCAACCCAGAGGGATTTACCGGGGAGGACCTGGACGAGATCAGGCGCGGTATCGGGCGCCTCAACGGGGTACCGGGACTCTACGGCCTGCGGCAGGCGGTGCCCCTCGCCGCCCAGAACTCATCGGACCCCACGCGGGTTGACCGGGGGCTGCTGGGCAACGAGGCTTTGCCCGTCCTGCTCTACTTCGAGCCGGGGACGCGCCTGACGGAGACCGCGGCCGGTGTCCGCGAGATCAAGAGAGACCTGCGGGACCCCGGCGAGCTGCGGGTCTCGGCGACGGGCATAAGGCTCGTCCAGTACGACACCAAGATCTCCATCGAGCAGAACCTGGGGCTGGTGACGGCCGTCACGGCGCTCGCCGTCTTCCTCGTCGTCGCGCTGGCCTACCGCTCCTTCGTCGCGCCGGTAGTCCCGCTGGTCAGCATCGGCCTGGCGACCTTCCTGACGCTGCGGGTGCTGGGTTGGATCGCCGCCGAACAGGGGACGGGCGTGCCGGCGCAGATCGAACCCATAATCGTCGTCCTGCTCTTCGGCGTCGGGACGGACTACGCTCTCTTCCTGCTCTCAAGAACCCGCCAGGCGCTGGAAGAGGGGGCCGGACGCCTCGAAGCCGCCAGGGTCGGGGTCGAGAGGGTCGGCGGGATACTCCTCTCCTCCGCGGCGGTCCTGATCGCCGCCTTCGCCCTGCTGATCCTGGCCGAGCTCGGCCTCTACAGGGCCCTGGGTCCGGGCCTGGCCCTCGCCTTGTGCATAGTCTTCGTCGTCACCCTGACCCTCGTCCCCGCCCTCCTGGCCGTCCTCGGCCCCGCGGCTTTCGGGAGACGTGGCCCGGCCGCGGGCCAGAGCCCGCCGCGGCCCGCGTCCCTG
>CAXTDD010000298.1:0-4571 GCA_964242955.1 uncultured Rubrobacteraceae bacterium
TCAAAGCAGGAGAGCAGGCGCTCGAAGGTGTTCTCCCAGACGTAGCCCACGCCGCCGGTCACGGTGAGCAAGTCCGCCCCCGACACGGCCTCTCTCAACGCGTCCGACGGGTCTTTATCCTCCAGGTTTTCGGCGAAGCCCGCGTCGAGCAGCCCGGTACGAAGGGCGTAAGAGACGGCGTTTTTGGCGGAGTCCACCCCGATGACCTCGGGCGGCGATTGCAGGCGGTGGTCCTCGTAGAAGTCACCGTCGGCGGCGGCCAGCTCGTCGGCCGAGAGGTCCGCCAACCGTTCGGAGCCGTAGCGAGAGTAGAGATCCGCGAGGGAGAGATCGTGCTTCAAAAGCGCTGCGTTTACCCCGTACGAACAACACAGATCTACGACCTTCGCCCGGGACCCGTTGAACGCCTTCTTCTCCAACAGCGCGTCGAAGAGGCGGCTTCCGTGCTCGGGCGCCCGGTAGTCCAACTCATCCAGGGTGTTGAAGTAGCCCCGCGGGTCCTCGAGATCGTAGATGTGATCAAAGCTCGCCTTTACGCCTGAACCATGCCCCTTGTACGAACCGCCCATCTCTTCCCGAACCCCCTCGAACAGACCACACGGACAACCGACTGTCGGTATAAGTGGCAGTTATAGCCGATAAGTTTCGCTTATAAACATTAACTAACGGTTAACTGGCGGCTGGGGGCTGATCGGGGTATTAGTGGTGCGGTCGTACTACGGTTAGAGGCTGGCGGAGAAGGGTTCGCCCGGTTGTGTCTCCGGGGCATCCGGGGTTTCGGCTGAAGCGGCGAACTCGCGGACCACCTCCAGGAACGCCTGCAGGTTTGGTGAGTTGTCTTCTTTCTTCCATGTCACGGCGAGCCCCAGCACCGGCGCGGGCTCCCGCAGGGGCCTGAAAACGACGCCGGGCAACCGGGACGGTGAGACCAGCGGGCGGGCTACTATCCCGATCCCGACACCGGAGGCGACCATACGGTAGGTCGTGGCCCCCGAGTAGAGTTGCGGCTCTTTGCGTTGCACGACGTCGGGCTCGAAACCGGCCTCCCTGCAACACTCGACCACGTAGTCGTAGCAGTACGGGTGGAAGCGCCGGGAGAACAGGATGATGCGCTCGTCTTCGAGTTCCCGTATCCGCACCTCGTCGTTGGCGGCGAGGGGATGCCCCTCCGGGATGGCGGCGACGAGGTCTATGTCGAGGACGTGCTCGGAGTTCAGCTCTTCGTCTTGCACCGGCGCCAGCAGGAAACCGGCGTGCAGCGAGCCGTCGCGCAGCTTGTCCACCTGCAGCAGCGTCTCCTGCAGCGTGAAGAGCTCGTGCTCCTCCAGCTCCACGTACGGGTAGCGCCTCTGGAAAGCTTGCAGGACGTCCGCGACCAGCGTGTGGTTGGCGTACTCCGGGAAGCCCACGCCCAGGTGGCTCCTCTCGGCCCCGCCCACCTCCCGGGTACTCCGGGTGATCTGCTCGACCTGGACCAGGACCCGACGCGCGCCCTCGAGCAAGGTCTTTCCCGCTTCGGTCAACGCGACCCTGTTTCGGGTCCGGTCAAACAACCCGACGCCGAGTTCCTGCTCCAACTTGTGGATCTGCTGGCTCAACGCCGGCTGGGAGAGGTACATCCGCCCGGCCGCCCGGCTGAAGTTCAGCTCCTCGGCCACGGCGACGAAATATCTTAGGTGCCTGAGTTCCATGTGCGATCCGTTCGTGCCTCGACTGTGCCTATCCCGTACTGTACTCCTTTTGCGAACCGGGTGGACCACAAAGGTCAACAACGAATCTCCCAATAAGCCGGGCTTATGGTTCTCCCCCAAAAACGTATTGGACGTCCCTTCGGCGCGCTCTTACATTTCCGGCATGGACAGAAACTACGAAGTGATCGTCATCGGGTGCGGCGGGCTGGGTTCGGCGGCCCTCTACCAGCTCTCCAAAGAGTTGGGACCGGCGGTGCTCGGCCTGGAACAGTTCAGGCTCGGCCACGACCGCGGCGCCTCCCAGGACCACTCGCGCATCATCCGGCTCGCCCAGCACCAGTCCGAGTACGCGGCCCTCGCCCCGCACGCCTACGAGGCGTGGCACGCGTTGGAGGAAGAGTCGGGCGTCCAGGTCCTCTTCAAGACCGGCGGGCTCGTCATAGAGGCCCCCGACGAGCGCGACCCGGAGAAGGTAGGCACCCGCAACGTCGAGGGCTACGTCGCCGCCTTCGAAGAGCACGGCTTCGACTACGAGCTGCTCGAACCCGCCGAGCTCGTGCGGCGCTGGCCGCAGTTTTGCCTCGAAGGGTCCGAGCGCGCCATCTTCCAGAAAGACTCCGGTCTCGTAGACGCCGGCAAGGCGAACGCCGCCCACGTGGCCCTGGCCCGCGCCCGTGGCACCACGGTACTCGACGGGACCCCCGTCCGCGCCGTCCGTCCGAACGGGGACGGCGTCGAGGTCGTCACCGACGGGCGCACCTACCTCGCCGACAGGGTGGTGGTCGCCAGCGACGCCTGGACGAACGAGGTCCTGAAGGAGACCGGCGCGCGGATACCGCTGACCGTCACCCAGGAGCAGGTCACCTACTACGCGACGCCCAACCTCAAGGCGTTCTCCCCGGAGCGCTTCCCGGTCTTCATGTGGCACGGGAGGGACAACTTCTACGGCTTCCCCGTCTACGGCGAGGTCGCCACCAAGCTCGGCCAGCACATGGGAGGCCACGAAGTTACGGCGGCGTCGAGGACCTTCGAGCCCGACCCGGTCCGTATCCGGCGCTACCGGGCGTTCCTGCAGACGCATATCCCCGGCTTTCTCGGGCCGGAGCTGTACACGAAGACGTGCCTGTACACGATCCCGCCGGACCAGAACTTCGTCATCGACACGCTGCCGGATCATCCCCAGATCTCCGTAGTGGTGGGCGCGGGCCACGCCTTCAAGTTCGCGAGCCTCATCGGACGCATCCTCTCGGAGCTTGCGCTGGACGGTGAGTCTACTTACCCAATAGAGGCGTTCCGCCTGGACCGCCCGGCGATCTCCGATACGGCTTTCCAGAAGACCTTCCACGCGTGAGCAGGAGCAGACCGTGACAGACCTGACAGACCTCTTGATGAACCGGATACCGGGCAAGACCCTTCCCCGGGAGTTCTACCTGGACGGGGACATCTTCGGGGAAGAACTCGAACGGATCTTCCACACGAGCTGGCTCTTCGCCGGCCACACGTGCGAGATACCGGAGCCCGGCGACTACTTCCTGCTCCCGGTGGGCGAAGAGGAGCTGATAGTGCTCCGCGACAAGGAGGGCGCCGTCAGGGCCCACTTCAACGTGTGCCGCCACCGCGGCTCCCGCATCGCCACCGAGCAGCGGGGACGCTCCCGCTCCCTGGTCTGCCCCTACCACCAGTGGGCCTACAAGCTCGACGGCTGCCTCGCCAACGCCCGTCTCATGGGCGAAGGCTTCGACCCGGACGATTACCGCCTGCACCCGGCGGCTGTCCGCGAGCTGGCCGGGCTCGTTTTCGTCTGCCTCTCGCCGGACGAATCCACGCCGGACTTCGACGCTTTCTTCGACGGCATCGAGCCTCAGCTTCGGCCGCACGGGCTGGAGGGGGCCAAGGTCGCGGTGCGCCACAGCTACGAGGTCGGGGCGAACTGGAAGACGCTCGTCGAGAACAACCGGGAGTGCTACCACTGCCGGGTGAGCCACCCCGAGTTCTGCACGTCGAACTACGATCTCGGCCTGCCGGGCGACACCCGCAGCGACGACGGCTTCGACGCAACCCTGGAGCGCGAGTACGCGCGGTGGCGGGAGCTAGGCTTGGCGCCGGAGGAGATCAGCTTCCCCGAAGGCTCTCCCTACCGCGTCTCCCGCCTGCCGCTGAAGGAAGGCTTCCTCACCGAGAGCCTCGACGGCAACCTCGTGGCGCCACTGATGGGGAGCCTGACAGCCCCCCATACCGGCAGCCTGCGCGTCATCACGCTCCCCAACTTCTGGGCCCACGCCAACTGCGACTACGCCATGACGACCCGCCTGCTGCCGGCCGGACCCGGCCTGACGCGGGTCGAGGTCTGCTTTCTGGTCCGCGAAGACGCAGTCGAGGGCGTGGATTACGACCCGGAGAGGGTGGCCGCGGTGTGGCGGGCGACCTGCGAGCAGGACTGGGAGCTCTGCGAGAACAACGCCGCCGGCATCCGGTCGGTGGCCTACGAGCCGGGCCCGTTCTCGCCCGTCACGGAGGGCTCGGTCGAGTCGTTCATCGGATGGTACCTAGACCGACTGGACGACGGGAGCACCCGGCGCGGGTCCGCGCCGCTCCCCGTGTCCGCGGTCTCCTAGCAGGGTCCCGGCGGTCTCGGGATTTGGCGCGGAGGGCCATCGACGGATCTCCCACTGGGTTCGGGGGCGCGCACCCGCTCGTGGCCGCCCTCCACTTGCGGCCGGAGCCCGGGGACGTCGCGGGGAACCTCCTGCTGGCGGAGCGCGCCTTGACCGCCGCCAGACGCGCGCACCCGGCGCTGCGGTGGGTCGTGCTGCCCGAGCTCTTTACCACGGGCTACGCGGGGCTGCGCACCATACACCACCACGCGGAGGACGCCGAACG